>CAZGYL010000038.1:0-11683 GCA_964529985.1 uncultured Planctomycetia bacterium
CGGGACGGTGAAACTTGTGGACTTCGGCCTTGCTCGAGGTGTAACCCAAGAGTTCGAGGTCACGGCTCCGGGAGTTCTGATCGGTACTCCTACATACATGTCTCCCGAGCAGTGTCAGGGCCGCCAGCTCGATCATCCTACCGATCTTTACAGTTTGGGTGTAACGCTGTACTTTCTGCTCAGCGGTGAGGTTCCGTACAAGGGCGACGATCCGATATCGTTGATTCACAAGGCGATCCACGACCCTCCGATCCCGCTTGATACGGTTGCACCGTCCGTTCCTCAGGAGGTGAAGGCGATCGTGCAGCGCCTTATGGCGAAAGAGCCCAGAGCGCGCTTTCAATCGGCGAAAGCCTTGATCGGACGTATAGATGAGGTCTTGGCCGGCCGGGTGCACGTGGCCCCTCCCACTGTGAAGGTGACGCAAGCTCCACCCGTAGGTGCCGGTGGGATAAACTGGGGGGTTGTTGCAGCTCTGATTCTTGCCTGCGGGCTTTTGGTTTGGGCGCTGATAAGCCCGAAGGAATCCGCCGCGGCGCTCGGACGAAAACAGCCGCAGCAAGAGGAGGTGCAGGAGAGTGAATCTGAAACCGCCTTGCGTTATGAACCTGTATTTCACCTTGGCGGACCCCACAGCGGCCCCGTATTTAAGGGAATACCCGAAGAAGAACAGGGAGGAGGTTCCATCGCACAGCAGTTTGATGAGCTGCAGCCGCTTGCCTCAGATGTCATCCAGAATTTGGTAACGGGCGATGAAGCAGTATTTGATGACGTGCTTGAAGACCGGGATGTGGAGGACCAGGTCCGCGAGGCGATGGACAGACTGAGCACCCTGCCCAACAAAGCCTGCCGATTTCAAACGGTGCAGCGGGTTCCAGGAAGAGCGCGGACGTTTCTTACGGTCCGGAGCCCCGGACGCAGGCCCTGTGTGTTTGTGCTCAGGTGGCGTTGGATAGAAGACCGCTGGGTTCTTGTCGGTCTGCACTCGCCGGGTGCCCGCTGAGCCTGCCTTGCACTGCAGCACGCCGCTCGGGTACTTTGAGAAAAGCCAGGCTGCTTGCGCTCGGGCGGCACAAAGCGGTAGGCGCACCTTTTCAGGCCCTGCTTACTCTGGTGAGGTTACAGAGCCATGCTGCAGTTTGTTTTTTCTTTCGTTTTACTTCTTTCCGGTCCCTCGCACCCGCGCACTCTCCCTTACAGGTGGGTTTATGTATCGCGTTCATTGCGCAGCGACAGCGATGTGGAGGATATAAGGCGTATTGTCGAAAAATCGGCACGAGCCGGTCTGAACGGTATGGTGCTTTCAGCGGGTCTGGACCGCCTGACGCTTCAACCTCAACAGTACTTCCGGCGTCTTAAAGAAGTTGACTCGGTCTGCCGCAGCGTAGGCATTGAGATCATACCCATTATCTTCTCGGTGGGTTACGGTGGATCGGTCCTTGCGCACAACAGGAACCTTGCAGCAGGTCTTTATGTGGAGGATGCGCTTTATGTAGCAGGAAACCGGGAGGCTCGTTTTGTCCCCGATCCTTACGTGGAGCTCAAGAACGGTGGTCTTGAGCAATGGCGCTCGGGCCGGGCCGCTGGTTTTCGCTTTCACGATCGCCCCGGTGAGATCTCCTTCCGCGACGCCCGGGTACGCCGGAGTGGAGCGGCTTCAATCCGCTTTGAGAGTTTCGGCAGATTCCCGCATGGTCACGCCCGGCTGATGCAGGAGGTCACCGTCCGCCCGCACCGCTGCTACCGGTTTGCGTGCTGGGTGAGAACCGAAAAGCTTAAACCTGAAGGCTGTTTCCGCCTGCTTGTTCTGGCTCCGGACGGAAGGAATCTGGCTTCTTTTCGCCCCTCAGTCCCCGCAACCACAGGCTCATGGAAGAGAGTGGTGCTGGGTTTTAATTCTTTGGATTACGACAAAGTGAAGGTATACGCAGGTGTTTGGGGCGGGCGATCAGGAAGGTTCTGGCTTGACGATCTTTCGCTTCAGGAAGTCGGCCTTCTCAACGTGCTTAGGCGCCCCGGAACGCCTGTCAGCGTAAGAAGCGAAAAAACGGGACGCCTGTACGTCGAAGGCCGGGATTTCGAGCGGATCTTTGATCCACACTTGAACTTCAGGTTCGATCACGAAAGCCCGCCCCTTAAACTTCCGCGCGGAAGCCGAATCAAGCCGGGTGAACGCCTGCGGGTAAGCTATTACCACGGCATCGCAATCAACCGGGGGCAGGTAAGCGTATGTATGTCGGAGCCTGAACTTTACAAGATTTGGCGGAAGGAGGCGCAGCTTTTGGTGCGCACACTCCGGCCCGAGAAGTTCTTGTTGAGTATGGACGAAATCAGAGCCGGAGGATCTTGCCGTGCCTGCAAAGCCCGCCGGCTTTCAATGGCTCGGATTTTGGGAGCATGTATCACCAAGCAGGTTGAGATTTTACGCGAAGCGGAGCCTGGAGCCGAGATTTTTATATGGTCCGATATGCTGGATCCGAATCACAATGCACACGACAGGTACTATCTTGTGGAGGGAGACTTCAGCGGCTCCTGGCGCTATGTGCCGAAAGATCTTGTCATAGTCTGTTGGTACTACGATAAGCGCGCTGCAAGTATGAAGTTCTTCTCCGAGCACGGGTTCCGTACTTTGGCGGGAGCGTACTACGACGGCGATACGCTTGATAATCCACGGGGTTGGCTTGAGGTCATTGGGAAGACCCGCGGCGCGTGTGGAATCATGTATACCACTTGGCGCAATAAGTACGAGCTTCTTGAGCCTTTCGGACGCCTTGTGAAGGATTGGCTTGCGGGAGAATAACGGAGCGGGTCAATCCCGGGGCGTCCAAGCGGCAAAGCCGCCGTAGGGAAGCAACTTGAGTTTAAGTTCGGAAGCGCGGTTGACTTCAAGGCGCCGGACTTGGAAGCTTCTTCCGCCGGGGCCGTCTTCGATCAGAACCAAAGTTACACGCTCGGCCCTGAGGAAGGACAGCGGTAGGCTGAGAGCCCGCTCCTTGTCTTCGCCGTTTACGCCACCCAAGAACCATTTCCGCCCTGAGCGCCTTGCAAGTACCACGTACTTGCCCGGGTCACCTGCAGGACAGAGCGTATCGTCCCAGGCCGCAGGGACTTCTTTCAGAAAGCGCTTCGGCTCTGGAGGCAGCGTGAGATAGGGCTTGACTGCATCGGCGAAGTGAATCCAACCGCATTCGAACACAACGGCAAGCGCAAGCTCGTGAGCGTATGTCGTTATGTGAGGGTACACGTTGTCTCGGAACATGACAGGAGTGTAGTCCATGGGGCCGATCGCATTGCGCGTAAAAGGCAGGAGAGCGTTGTGGGAAGGTGCATGAGCCGTAAACGCGCGGTCGAAGCTGTAGCATTCGGCCCCTTTGACCGCTTCCATTCCCATCAGGTGAGGATAGGTGCGCCCCCAGCCTCTTGGTATGGTGCAGCCGTGAAAGTTAACCATGATTTTGTACTTGGCTGCATCTCTCAGGATTTCGAGGTAAAGTTGGATTATCCGCTGCTTGTCGCTTTGAAAGAAATCTACTTTCACGCCGCGCACGCCCCATTTTTTGAGAAGCGCAAACTCGTGCCTACGCACCAAGGGATCCCACATGAGCCCGCGTGGTTTTTCGCTTACACTGTTGTGGATGCCTCCTGAGTTGTACCAAAGCAGGATTCCGACCCCTTTTTTGCGCCCTTCGGCCAGCACCTCATGTATAGTGCCGTTACGCATTATGGTCCAGTTTGCATCAACAAGGGAGTATTCCCAACCCATTTGAGCCGCAAGGTCGATGAAGGAAAGGAGTATGGGACAATCCTGAGGGCTGTCGTGATCAGAAAGCCAGCTCCAGGAGACTCTTCCCGGTTTGATCCATTTTGTATCGTCAAGTACCGAAGCACGGCTCAGATCGGTTACAAAGGTCGATTCCACGATCGAGCCCGGCGGATCTCCCAGGATAACCAGTCGCCAGGGCGTCTGCCAGGGAAGGGTCCAGGAAGGCTCTGAGGAAAAATTGCCGTTTGCCTCGGAATTCTCAGGGAACCGAATTCTGTAAAGCCCGTTCCTGCAGTACTGCTCCAAGTGACACCCGCAGTACGACTCGTCCAGGTCCGCTTCAGAGATAAGCCCCCAGAGAGTTCCTTCGGGATTGCAGAAAAGCACGGGGAAAGCCCAGCCTTCAGGCCGCGGAGCCGCAGTTCCAACAGGCACGCCCTGCTTCCAGTAAGTTTCATAGGCAGGGGTGTATACGGTAATCCGATCGTAAGGGTGAGCCCATACTTTGCCTCCCGCGGGCAGCTTGAACCCGGTAAGTTCGCGCTTGATCGTGTAAGTTTTCGAGCTTTTTTCAGGGAAGCGGTACCGGAAGGCCACCCCGTCGTTCTGCGCCCTCAGGATGACCTGTAAAAGAAAGCCTTGCGGAGTCCTGAAGGTGACGGTCCGCTGATTAGCGCTTACCTTCACCTCGCGCCGTTTGCCGCGCAGCATTCTGTAAGTCTGCTGTACTTGCTCGCTCGGCCCCGCCTTTACAGGAGAAAGTCCGTCCAGAAACACAGCGTCATTGCGGATAAGGCCGAGCGGAGAATACCCGACGGCAACCCGGCCCGCATAAAAAGCTCTCCAGTAAAGCCTCTCTTTGTCCGCGGGATAGCTTTGGTCTTTAGGTGCGGTGAGACTGAGCTCCAAGCGTACTTGCCCGTCTGGTGAAGTAACGGTCCAGGCACGGGACGCACGCGCTGAAGAGCAGAGCGGCATTAGAAGTGCCCACAAAACCAGCGGCAGAAGGTAAAATTTCCTCATAGGTTCCTCCTCTTATTCACGGAACTGCGGAGGAACCAGTCTATCAGAGAGAGTGCTCGGTGGTACAGATCCCTCAGACGTATTCCCAGTCCCGAAGCCACCTGTAGTCCGGCGGCAACTTGGCCCACATCTGGTCGGCCGCCTGCTTGAGCTCAGCTTGCTCCTTTTCGTCCAACTGCCGCCGCTCTTTGACCGCCGCAGCGACGTTGTCGACCTGCTGGACCGTAATCATGCCCGGTATCGGGGCGGTGATCGCCGGATTTGCAAGTATGTAGCGGATCGTCAGGCGGGCTATGCGGTTGTCTTCCTCGGCATGCGGATTATCCGGCGTACTGTCGCCCTTGAAAAGCGAGTTGCTTGAAAAAGGTTTTATTCCGAAGCAACCGACTTTGTACTTGAGCAGGGTATCGAAAAGGCTGTCCTTGGGCAGGGCTTTTGTCTTTGCAGTGTAAGGCGTGCAAATCGCATCGATAACCTCCGGGTAGGTCTCGATCATCCACTTTATGTGCGGCCTGTCATGGGAGGAGAAGCCCGCAAGGCGGATTTTGCCTTGTTTTTTCGCTGTCTCAAGCGCAGCGATCATCTCTTCCACTTCAGCGCGCGTGTGGCGGCTGCTTCTCGAAAGCATGGTTATGCGCCAGAGATCCGCGTACTCCAAACCGGACTCGCGGAGCCCCTCATCCAGAGTTTTGAGGAGAGCCTTTTTGGTCCGGTACTGCTTCCGGCGCATTTCTTTTTGGTACCACGAACAGGCCAAATACATTTTGTCGCGCCTGCCCTTAAGCGCCGCGCTGTAAGCACGCACTTCCTGTATTGTGCACGCATCGATCCAATTTATTCCCCGTTCGATGCAGCGGCCGACAACTTCCGCCCTGTTTTTCTTGAAACCTTCGTTCTCAAGATCCGCGCTCAGCCAGCCGCGGCCCTTGAAAACACCGGGCACAATCTTGTCAATACGCTTCCAATGCCCACCCAAAGCTACAGCCGAGACCATAATTCCGCTGCGGCCGAGAGGGCGGTACTCCATATCCGGATTGTAGTTAAGTATGGAGGAAGCCGGCACCTTCTTTTGGTCCGCCGAAAGACCTCCCGCCATCGCAGAGGCTGCAGCGGCTGTTCCAACCTGGACGAACGTGCGCCTTGTGATGGGATTACGGGGCATAGGGGTACCTCCTGAAGTCTTGCGTTTGGACGTGCCCGATTGCAGGCTGAGCTTATACCCTTGGTATTGTACCATTTTAGGGAAACAAACCGGGGCCTGCAACAGAGGCAGACGGCGGTCGCCGGATCCGGGGAACTACTTGCCCGTCTTCGTGTGAGCGGCCTTGGGGCGACTCTCGATCACCAGATTTCCGATCTTTGTTGCCGAGGGCAATTCCTCCCACCCGGGCGCGCAGCCTGAGACCAAGTTGCCCGCGAAAAGAGCCTCCTTACCCCCTTCAGCCCGCACAGCAGGCGTTGTCAGGTTGGTGAACGCGTTTGCGGTGCATGCCACCTTTTCTCCGCCCTCGAAAACAATGCCCGTTGCAACGTTCCCCTTGCGCTTGACAACACCCGGTCCTATCGTGCTGTCGGAAAAGCTGTTTCCGCTTACAACCACAAGACCGCTCTCAGGCCCTATTCGCAGCGCCTTTCCGGCTACGATCGTAAAGGTGTTGGCGCTTACGGCGCAACCGTGAGCATCCCTCAGATCCACGCCTCCGACCCCTTCGTGTGCAAAGACGTTCGCACTGATTGTGATGCCGTAGCAGTCACGATCCAGCACCACTGCAAAACCGTTGCATTCTTCGATCATGTTGGCTGTAACGATTGATCCGTATGTGTTTTCGATAACAACGCCGTGTCGCAGGTGATCATCAAGGTTGTTTCCGCTCATGCAAAGGTTGAACGAGTCAATGCAAGTTACGGCATCGAGGTTTTCCTCGAATTGATTCCCGCTGACCACTATGTCATGGCACGCACGCAGAGCAAGGCCGCTGCCTTTGTTGTAGGTTATCAGGCTGTCGCAGATCCTCGGATCCTCATAACAAGCATCCAGGAAAACGCCGTGCCCTCCGTGATAGCTTACTGTAACACCGTGGAGGAAGAACTCATCGATCTTACGTGCGACTATTCCGTGGCCGCTTTTCGGATTTCCGGTGATACGAAGATCTTTGATCTCGATGCGCCAGAGGCTTTGTGTTCCTGCCGGAGGCTCAATAATCAAAGCCGGTTTCCCGCTCGTGTTGATGTTTTGTATGTGGGTGGCCGTACCGGAACCTCTGATGAGCACATCTCCTTGGTTCAAGCGCAACGGCTCTGAGATCCGGAAATCTCCGGGCGGAATCTCGACCACTCCGCCCCGCGGAGGCAGGGCGTCAAGGGCCGCCTGCAAGCTTTCGAAAAGCGCTGCATTCACCGGCGGTCTTGCTCCCGGAAGTACGGAAGCCGGCCGCACCGCACCTGTTTGGGCCGCAAGCAGGAAAAGAACGGGCACCAGAACCAAGGCTCCAAGCAGAAAACCGTAACGCATGGTGCACCTCCCCTCCGAGGAGGCAAAGTGCGCTTGCCTCCTGCCGGTAAACAGTACTTCAGCGGGACTTTAGTACTTCAGGCCCAGGCGGTTTAAGCAACCTTTGGCTTTTTCGTAATAGGTAGTATCGCTGTATCGCTTCTTGAGCAAAAGAGCCGCGCTTACGATTCTTCGGACGACTTTTCTGTTCAGCTTGGAACAATCGGGGTCGCTTAGATCAATGGAACCGCCGGGCAGAGGCTTGAGTTGGTCCGCGTACAAGCGTATCGCAGCGAAGATCTTGCCGGCTTGATACTCCTTCATGAACGCTTTATCTTTCTTGAGTTCGCGCAGCTTTTTCTCTGCTTCTTTGGCGATATCGCTGCCGCTGAAATCCTTCTTGAGCTTCTCGTAAAGCACGTAGCACTGGTAAGGATCTCCGCTTCGGCATTCCTCCGCCTTTTTCAGGAGTTTCTCTCCGTGCGCGTTCAGGCGGGCCGCAATCTGCTTTGCCTCGGCGGCGACTTCGGGGTCGCGGCTCCGGGCTTTCGAGCGAAGTTGCCTTAGGATTTTTCCAGGAGGATAGCCCTTCTTTAAGGCTGTATTGATGGCCGAAAGCTTGTTAAGTTTCAGTCCCGCAAGCAACGGGTGAGGGCATTTTTCCATGATGTCCTTTAGCGGTTTGGCGGCCGTTCCCGGGTGGCCCTCCCAGACACATTTTCCGGTGTGGTCGAAGATCCACATGTGAGGGATGAAGCGCGAGGTATCCCCTTCCACCTGTGCCGAAGTAACGACCGTGAAATTCAGGCGATTCAGTCTGCAAAACCTCTCGATTTTCTCTTTTGTCGCTCTTTGGACATGACTTGCGATAACGTACAGACCGTAAGAAGCGTACTGCCTGGTCCAACTGACCAGGTGCGGCATAGCCGCAACGCAGGCCCCTCAGTTGATTCCCCACTTCTCTACTATGAATACGTGCCCCTTAAGATCCTCCATGGTCAAACGGGGGCCGTAGACATGTGTACCCAGCGAGACAAGTCTGACTCCTCCGGCTGAGCAAAGGCCCGCAACGGCAAGGGCCGCAAGCGCCGTTTTTAACCTCCCCATACTGGACCTCCTTTACTGATTTTTCTGTACCTCAGGCCACCCTCCTACACTACCGACTACTACGCTACTTGACCGGAGCGCCCGAGTCAAGCGCCGAGCTCTACAGGTCTCAGATGCGGGCGGCTCAGCGTTTGTACAGGTAGATCGTGTGCTGGAAGTTGTCTTCCTTGGACCGTACCGTCACAGTGGCTGCAGGCTCCCAACCCGGCATAGTGAAGTCGTGTGAGACGACTCTTGCTCCCGGCCTCAGTTGCTTTTCCAGACGGCTCTTAAGCTTGCGGTTGGCTTCAGGCAGAAGGTAGAGCGTTACCACCGTAGCCGGGCTGAGGTCTTCCTCCAAAAGGTCGCCCTGCTTTATGGTTACAAGTTTATGAAGTCCCCGTTTCTTGACCGCCTCGCGTGCCTTTTGGACTAATTCCGGCTTCAGTTCCACGCCGACCGCCCGCGCTCCGTATGTTGCGGCTGCTTCAATAACCACCCTGCCGTCACCGCAGCCGAGATCGTAAACCACGTCGTTTTTCGTAACCCCTGCAAGCTTGAGCATTTCCTTAACGACATCGCGTGGAGAGGGCACAAAAGGGGCAAGGCTTTCGACGCTTTTCCGGCGGACCGGGCCGCCTACAGCCGGAATCTCGGAAAGGGCCGGCTTCTCAAGCACCTCAGGCTGGGTTGGATTCTCCCGCAGCTTATCCTCCGCAGCGGCGCTTTGCTCTTCAAGGTTTAGGAGCGCTTTGGAATCAAGCTGTGAGCCGGTTTCTCTCAAAGCCTGCTTGGAGGAAGCGCTCGGCACGTTTTCTTCTCCGCTGGAGGCGGAGGGTGGATTCTTCGCTCCCTCCGTCTGATATGCACACCCGGGGAAACCTGTAAGAAAAACCAGAACACAAAAAACAACAACGAAGTAAAAAGGCTCGACTCTAACGTTCCGTTTCATCATGGCGGCTCTCCTTACCACTTTCCTTGCGGACGCAACAGCTGCGGCTCCATACGGAAAGGTGCTACGGCCCGGTCCCTTCCGATCTTTCAATTGTATTCGCCCGCCGATTCCCGTGTAAATAAAGCTCGGCGGCCGCGGGCCCGGGGCCTGTAGTTTTTCTGCAGAACCGATACAATGAAATAGCGGGATTCAGGGGCTTTTGCAGTGGAGTTTTTCAAATGCCGGTGCGGCGTTGTCCCCGGGACAGGCAGCTGCTCGAATTCAGAAGGGTCCAGGACGTGGGCCTTGAGGTGTGTCCCTCCTGTGCCGGTGTTTTCCTTGACCGAGGCGAGCTTGAGAGGCTGCTTCCCGGATTTCACGCAGCAGATCTGCGGGCGGTGAGCCGCCGGGGCCAAGTTCGGGCGGGCAAGCTTTCCTGCCCCGCCTGCCGGAGGCCCATGGTGCCCATGCGCTACGGCCCCATCAAAACGGCGTTTGAGCTTGACAAATGCCTTACCTGCGGCGGCCTTTGGCTTGACGCAGGTGAGCTTGAGAGAATGCTTGAGGCCACAGAGCCGGTTCGGAGGTTGGAGGGGAAACCAATCTATACGGAGACCCGAAGCTACGAGCCGGCCGTACAAGAAGAGCCTTGGACGGTAAAAGCTCTCCTTGCCTTTCTCCTCGGAGTACCCGTTGAAGAGGAGCGGCGTTCGCGGCCGCTTGCTCCTGCAACACTTTTGCTTATAGCGCTTTGCATCTTGGCTTACTTGATTGCAGGGCGAGGTGCGCTGGAAACCGGCGGGCTCGTTCCCGCCGAGATCTTGAAAGGCAGGCGGCTTTACACTCTCATTACCGCCATGTTTCTTCACGCCGGGCTTTTTCACCTGCTGGGCAACATGTATTTCCTCTACGTTTTCGGTGACAACGTTGAAGAAGCTTTGGGATCGGTGCGGTTTGTTCTCTGTTACCTGCTTCTGGGGGTTTGTGCCGGTTTGGTCTCCGTTCTTTTTGCGGTGCACGACCCGAACTTACCGCGTGTAGGAGCTTCGGGTGCCATTGCCGGGCTTATGGGCGCTTATTTTGTGCTTTACCCGAATTCTCAGTTTGTAATGGTGTTGCGTTTTCTCATGATCCCGATTCGGGTTTCAGCGTGGCTTTACCTGCTTTTCTGGGTGGGCCTACAGGTGCTCCTCCTTGCTTTGGGAGCTATCTCGAATATCGATATACCTGCCCACTTAGGAGGCTTTACCGCCGGAGTGGGTGCAGGACTTGCTGTAAGATTAAGGCGGAGCGCCGCTGGCAAGGGGACCGGGGAGGTACGGCTCGGCCTTCCTCCCGAGCGGTGAGGAACGCGGTTTTTCTGGACTTCTGAGAGGAGAGAGAGGTACGGACATGTTTTTCTGCAGTTTTGCACTTCTTGCCTTTGTGCAAACCGCACCTGTTGAACTTTTCCGCCTCGGGGTTCCGGACGGAAGCCACACCGAGTTTGCACTTCCCGGCGGCGATGATTGGCGCAAGTATGGGAAACTTTTTTCCGAAGAGGTGCGTTTCAAGGTGGGGCGTGACGACCCCAAGAAGGCTTTCCCGGCGTATCATCCGGGCCCGAAAGACGCGTGGGCCGGATTCAAGAGACACACGAGAATTGTTGAATTCAACCTTGAGAAAGCACCGAAAGGGCCTTGTATTCTTATGATTTGTCTGGCGCAGTCGCATGACATTTTTCCGACGGAATTCTCTGTTTCCGCCGGACGGGGGCCGGTGTTTCGCTTCAGAACGAAAAAAGGTGCAAGGGGCGAACGTAAATACGCACTGTTTCCGCCCGGTACCTTTCATGCAGGTTCGAACATGGTTCGGATAACAACCATGGACGGCTCGTGGTTCTTGTACGACGCACTTGTACTCGAAGAATACCCACCTGGTGCGGCGCCGGAGCGGATCGATTCTCTGAGCGCCTCCGATACGATATTCTTTGCAGGTACAGAAGACAATCTCAGGCAGATCGTCCGAGTCGTTGTGAAGGGAATTTGGGACGGCCGGGGCACTTTCGAAGTAAAAGCCGCAGGTCGCATGTTCGTTTTTCGAGCCTCGGAAGTCAAGTGTGACAATGAGACATACGACATCCCGATTCCGCCTGTCTCAAGCGTTTCGCAAGTCAGTGTTACGCTTAAAACGCATTCGGGATTGTCGGCCCGCGGGTCCTGTGAGGTCCGGCCCCACCGCAGATGGCGTATCTACATCGCCATGAAAACCCACTATGATCTGGGCTACACCGAGCCTGTGGAGGATATGCTTGAGCGCACGGCCGGACCTATGTTGGATCTTGTTTATCGCTGGTGCGACGAAAGCAAGGATTTCGCACCCGGCCGGCGTTTTGTCTGGACGTATC
>CAZGYL010000038.1:11693-15589 GCA_964529985.1 uncultured Planctomycetia bacterium
CAAATACGCATGCGTCAGGATGAGGCCGGCAAAAGACGTTTTGATTCTTATTTGCGGCGGAGGAGGATCGTCTGGAACGCAATGCCCTTCTCCCTGCATACGTATTTCTGCGGCATGGAGGATTTGATCCGCTCGGTCTATCGTTCCAAGGAGCTTGACAGGCGCTACGGAACCTCCGTTCAGTGGGCCAAGCAAACCGATGTACCGGGCCAGTGTCGGTTCTTGGCGCAAGTACTTGCGCGAAGCGGAATAAAGTTGCTTCAAATCGGAGCCAATAACGGCGTTCGGGGACTTCGGGCTCCTTTGGTCTTCTGGTGGGAGGCGCCGGACGGCAGCAGGATCCTTACACAGCTTACCGCCGGATACGGCTGGGGGTGGTCGAACAAACTGCTTAGAACGCTCGAAGGATACCGCGATTACCCGTACGACGCTTTTTTGGCGTTGTACGTTACGGGAGACAATGTTGGTCCGGGAGATCTCATCAACGTGGCCCGCGAGGCCGAGAGTCTCGGGAAACGCTACTTGTATCCGAAGATTCAGATTGGAAATGTGGAGGATTTTGCGGATTACATGACGCGCCGGTGGGGCAAGCGGATTCCGCTTCTCAAGAAAGAGCTTGCCGACTGGTGGATCCACGGAGTGGCAAGTCAAGCGCGGCCTACAGCGAGGGCGCGTTGGGCCCGTGAAGCTCTGCGTTGGAGCGAAACGCTGACAAGCGCTGCGGTGCTCAGGGGGCTTATGCCCGAATCGGATTATCCCGCCGAATCCTTCCGCGAGGGGTATACCCAGTCGCTTCTCTACAGCGAGCACACTTGGGGAATCGCCGGATTCAAACCCAAGCCTAAACCGGCCTCAGAGCGTGACCTTGAGACGAATCCGGCTTACGAGCCGATGAAACACTCCTGGCGGGTTAAAGCGTCATACGCAAAGCGCGCTGCTGAGCTCGCGCGCAGTACGCTTGACCGTGCAGTTGAAACGGTCGCCCGCTGGGCTGCTCCTTCCGAGGGCGGGCTTGTGGTTTTTAACTTCCTCTCTTGGCCGAGAAGCGGGGTGGTGAGAATCCCGGCGGAAGTTGCCAGGGGCATAAGGGCCTTTCGAGCGGCTGAAGGCGGGCCCGAGCTTCCGGTCCAAATGGCCGGTGACGAAGCGGTATTCCAGGCGCCTCTTATTCCAGCCTGCGGGTACTGTGTATTCGTTCCTGTTAGAGGGCTGCCGCGGCCCGTTGTACGCGGCGCCAAGCCTGCTGTTGAAAACGAATTCTATCGCCTTGAGATCGGACCGGGCGGCGAAGTGCGCTCTCTTAGAGCCAAGAAGCTCGGCCTGGAGTTACTTGACCGATCCAGTCGATTTGCCCTTAACCAATTCATTTATGAAGGATATGCGGCCATCAAAAGGGCCGGGTGGCACGGCAGTCCTTACAAGGGGCCGGGAACGGGCAAGGTGGTCCCGCGTACGCTTAAGTGGTACACCGAGGAAGGCCCGGTCTGCAGCCGCCTTGTGGTTGCAGGGACTCTTCGGATTCCGGGCTTCCCGGTACAGATAGGGGAAGTTGACAGGGTTGTGCGCACGATTACTCTTTGGCGGGGCCTGAATCGCATCGATTGCAGCGTGCGGCTTGAGGGCAAGAAGGAAACCGCCGTTGTCGAGGCGGGTCATGTGGCATTTCCCTTTAAGGTGCCCGACTTCCGCTTCAAGCTTGAGCTTCTGGGCGCACCCGCGGATCCTGTGGAGGATATTCAGACGGCGGGAAACAGGGATACCTTCGCCGTGCAGCATTGGGTCGATGTGTCAGGACCTTCCTGGGGCGTTACATGGGCTACCGTCGATGCACCTCTTGTTTCGGTGGGAGATATACGAATCTTCTCCTGGGATGACATGTATGTGCCGCGGAAGTCGCACATTTACTCGAGTGTTTTCAACAACGGCTGGTCCACAAACTTCTGCGAGTTTCAAGGCGGATCGTTCCTTTTCCGCTACGCCTTCGCCGTGCACCAAGGAAACCAGCCCCGGCCGCAGTTCGGCTGGGAAGCCGACACTCCTCTTGAGGCTCACTGGATCGGTAAGGGAGAGGGAGAAGGACCCGCGCGGTTTTCTTTCTTCGAGGTGAGCCCTTCGAGCGTAATCCTTCTTAATGTGAAGCGGGCGGAAGACGGGCGCAGGTGGATCTTCAGGCTCTATGAGACTTGCGGGAAAAAGACCGAAGCAACGCTCAAGTTCGGGCTTCCACTTAAGGGATCCGCGCGCCTCGTACGCCTCACCGAAGAAGAGCCACCGGGTGGAGCGAAGCCTCTCAGGTTCGAAGAAGGAAAGATTCACACCGTTTTGGGCGCCTTTGAGGTTCAAACGATCGCGGTGAGCCCGGTGGGCTCTGGCCGCAGCTGAGGAATCCGCCAATAATAGAAAGGGGCACTTGTCACAAGAGACCTTCCCGAGAAGGAGGAGTACATGGATCGCCGTCGATTTCTTTCAGCTCTATGTGCGGGTGGTTCAGCCCTCGTTGCAGGACGCAAGGCGCTTTGCCGGACGGGCGGTAAGGGCAAGCGCCCCAATATCGTTTTCATCATGGCGGATGATCACGCTTTTCAGGCGATAGGCGCATATGGAAGCAGGATCAACAAGACGCCCAACATCGACCGTATTGCACGGGAGGGAATGAGATTCGACAACTACTTTGTTACAAACTCGATATGCGCCCCTTGCCGCGCGGTTATCTTGACCGGCAAGCACAGTCACCTCAACGGCGTTATGACCAACAGGGAGCGTTTTGACGGCTCGCAACAGACCTTCCCGAAGCTCCTGCAGCGCGCAGGCTATCAGACCGCCATGATCGGCAAATGGCACCTGAAGAGCGAGCCCACCGGTTTCGACTACTGGGAAGCTTTGATCGGCCAAGGCCCCTACTACAATCCGCCGATGATCCGCAACGGCAAGCGGGTGAGACACCGCGGGTACACGACCGATATTCTCACCGATCTTGCTTTGAAGTGGCTTAAGGAAGGCCGTGATCCGGGGAAGCCTTTCTGCCTGATGCTTCACCACAAAGCGCCGCATCGCAACTGGCAGCCGAAGCCCAAGTATTTCCACCTTTACGACGATGTTAATATCCCCGAACCACCGACCTTTTGGGACGATTGGAAGGGAAGAGCAAGTCCTGCGCGCATGCAGGAGATGACCATTGCCCGCCACCTGAATGCCTCGGATCTGAAACTGCGGCCGCCGCGCGGACTTACAGCCGAGCAGTTGGAGGCGTGGAATCGGGCTTATGGGCCTAAGAACGAAGCGTTTAAGAAGGCGAACCTCACGGGCGAGGATCTTGTGCGCTGGAAGTACCAGCGGTTTATAAAAGACTATCTGCGTTGTATAGCGGCGGTCGATGAGAGTGTGGGGAGGGTGTTGGAGTTCCTGGACTCATCGGGGCTTGCTGAGAACACCGTAGTGATATACACGTCGGATCAAGGTTTTTACTTGGGAGACCACGGGTGGTTTGATAAGCGCTGGATGTACCGCGAGTCTTTCAGGAACGCCTTCGTGGTGAGGTGGCCCGGGGTCGTCAAGCCCGGATCGGTAAACCGCGACCTGTGCCAGAATTTGGACTGTGCACCGACCTTCCTTGATATAGCCGGAGTTCCGATCCCGGGTGACATGCAGGGCAGGAGCTTGGTGCCTCTTCTCCGCGGGCGTACTCCGGCGGATTGGCGGTCTTCTCTCTACTACCATTACTATGAATTCCCCGGGGCGCATAGCGTAAGGCGCCACTACGGGGTCCGGACGAAACGCTACAAGCTCATTTACTATTACAACGTGGGCGAATGGGAGCTTTTCGATCTCCAGAAGGATCCTTACGAGCTTAAGAGCGTCTACAACGATCCTGCTTACGCCGAAGTCGTCAGGCGCTT
>CAZGYL010000039.1:0-15557 GCA_964529985.1 uncultured Planctomycetia bacterium
ATGCATGAAGCAACCGGAGTGTAGGCTCTCCTGAACAAGATGCCCTCCCGCACGAGCGAATCGATTGTAGGAGTCTGCACGGCAGGGTGGCCGAGGAGCGAGAGGCAATCGCCGCGCATTTGGTCGGGCATTATGATCAAGATGTCAGGTCGCATGCGAGCCTCGGGCGGTATGCCCCCGCAAGACTTCCTCACCAGGATCATAGAAGTTCCGGCCGAGGCGAGCCCTCGCATGAAAGCCCGGCGGGTATGCGCTTCTGTGTTTGTTCGTCTCATGTTTCGGCGATTGGACCTGCTCCGGCTCCCCGTCGTTTACACACGTCCGGCGGTGTCAACCCTCCTTGATTTGTTCTGTTTCGGGATCGAACAACTGCCGCTTGCCTGTCCACAGCGCCCGCGCGGTCATGACACAGGCAACCGAGTGGCGCCAGCCTGCCTCGATATCCGCAACCGGACGCTTTCTGCTGAAGACGCACTCAAGGAAATTCTTCATATGGTGCATGCTCGGTTTGGGCGTGATCTTGACGGCTTTCTTTATGACCTTCCCGCCTGCTCCGCCTTCGCCGCTCAACACCCACTTAAGCAGGTCCAAGCTGCCGTTCGTGCCGCGGACGGCGAAATGGGTTCCCCCGCTGTTGCCCAGCCCCATGGCGAAACTGAAAAGGAACTCTTTGGGGAAGGCAAGCAGCGCATGAAAAGTATCACTCGTCTGCCTGTCTTCTTTCCAGACGTAAACTCCTCCGCTTGCAACCGAGGATTGAGGGAATGGATCGTCCATGATCCAGGAGACGGCATCTACAAAGTGGCTCATCCATAAGCCAGAAATGCCGTTTGTGAACTCCCTGAAAAGATGCCAGCGCCTCAGCAACCGGGGATCAAAAGGACGTTTGGGGCGGTTAAAGAGGTATGCGTCCCAATCTACGTCTTTTTCCTTGCAGTTCCTGTAGTCACGAAGCCAGCGCGCGTGATTGAAGTTCATGGCCGCGCTCACGCGGCTTATCTTCCCCAGAACCCCGCTTCTTATGATCTCGCATGCAGCCATGTGGTAACCGTCGCTTCTTCTCTGCGTTCCCACCTGCACAACTCGGTTATTCCGCCGCACTGCGTCGCGGGCTTCCCGCGCTTCTTCGATCTCATAGCACATTGGCTTTTCCACGTAGGCGTCCTTTCCCGCCTCAGCGGCGGCCTTTAGGATCGGCGAGTGTCCGAAATCAGGCGTTGCAATGATCACCGCATCGATATCTTCCCAAGAGAGAAGTTCCCCGAAGCGCGTTGTGGTCTTGATCTGGGTTGCAAATTGTTTGCGTGCCTTCCGCGCCGCTTGCTCCAAGTTGACGCGCCATACATCGCAAATCGCTGCAACCTCAGCGTTTACCACGTTTCTGAGGCTCGCCACCTGCCCCATCAATGTGCTGCCGCGGCCCCCCGCCCCGATAAGGCCCAGGCGCAGCCTGTCGTTCGCACCTGCGGATTTCAAGATGCTCGGTGCCACGGCAAGCCCGGCCGCCTTGCACAAGAACGCCCGCCGTGCAAACCTGTTGCGTGGTTGAGATCGCCTTGTTACGTTCGTGCGTTTCTTCATATGGACCTCCGTTTTTTTCAAGCCGGCTGCAGAATCGCCTCCTCCATGTTAGGCCGGTCGGAGTCCGGGGGGCAAGGCCGCCGGGCGGTTTCCTTGCGCACTCCGTTAGGGCAAAATTGGTTTCTGAGTGACCGAACCAAATCAACAGGCGCAAAAAGGCCCAAGAGGCTGCCGGGCGGGGCAGCATGGATAACACCGGTCTTGTGTCCAGGGAACGGATGCGTTACACCCACTTTACGTGGGAATCTCCCGTGCCCGGACTGTAAAACAAGCGAAGGAGAAGGCCATTGAGAAAGGCGTTGTTGTATGCAGTTGTGATCTCACCGGCGCTTTTTGCCGGTGGAGGGAAAGAATGCGAGTCACCGAAACCTGATTCCCGCGCACAAAGCACCTTCCGAGTGGCGCGATTCAAAGGTTCCCTGCGGGTAGAAATCCTTGTCGGCCGCAGGCCGGTGATCGTATCTCCCGAGGAAGGGCTATGGTCCATAGCCACAGAATGGCGGAATGGTTGGCCCGCAGGTTGGCGCCACGGGAAGCCCAAGTCGGTGCGTCACGTCGGTCCGTGGACCGTACTTGAGGGTGAAATCCGCGCTTTCGGAGGAGTCTGGAGGGTCAGGGACGCATACCTTCCTCTCGACAGGTGCGTCAAATGCGTGCGACGTTTCGAGTGGCGAGGACCCGGAGCAGCCGAACCGTGTACCCTGTCCGTCCGCTTTCACACGAACGCCCGCGGGCGCGGAGTTCTTCTACCGGGGATTCTCTATTTCGGGAATCCGTCCGGAGCGAAAAGCGGCCGAGTACCCGTTTACGAGGGCCGCACCGGAGAGAAGGCCCTTTTCGAAGAACACCGCTACCCCATGCCTTTCGCCTCCTTGGAGTGGAAGGTCCCTGCAGAATCGAAGCGCCTGGGAGCGGCGCTGCATACGCTTCCCTCCCCGGTTCCCTTCGCGAACCTGAAGGATCAATGGTGGTCGCTCGGGGTGGAAGCATGTACAGGCGGAACCGATTTTCTACTTCTTTCAGGCCCTTGCGCCTCGAACGGAAGAGAAAACGTGATAAAAGCCGTGCAGACGGGATTCGTCCCCTACGGAGATGCATATCTCAAAGTGCGGCCGGGCGCGGTGATCGAAAAAACCTTCTTTCTCGAAGCGTATCCGGTGACTCGGGAAGGTTCAGGGTTCAGGAGACCCCTTCAGACGGCGATCGATCTTTTCCGGCCTTTCTGTCTTAATGGCTTTCCCTCTTTTCCTGAAATAATCGCTTCAAAATGGAGATTCGCAAAAGGTAGGTGGCACGAAACAGAAGAAGCGGCCGGATTCAAGAAATACCCTGATCGTCCCTTTTTTGTAATGGGGTGGTGCGGGCAGGCTGCGGCGCCCGGGTATGCGCTTCAGGTTCTATCGGACGGCCTCCGGGATCCCGCCGCGCTGACCATGGTCCAAAAGAGCCTGGACTTTCTGGCCACCTCGCCTTTTTACGAAGGAGGGTTCCGTACCTGGTATAACTACGAGAAAAAAGAGTGGAGCGGCCACGAGCCGCTTTCCCAGGGCCAGGCGCTTCTTAACTTCGCGCGTGCGGTCCGGGTGGGACGCAAAGGTGGTATGGATACGAAAAAATGGGAGGAATTCTTACGAAAAGGTTGTTCCTTTCACGCCCGGAGAATCCTCAAGCCGCGGTGGAACCCGAGGTCCACAGACGAAGCTTTCTTTATAGCTCCACTGGCCGAAGCTTCGATTCTGGTGAAAGAAGATCGTTTTCTCAAAGCGGCTGTAAAGGCAGGTGAAGTATATGCAAGAAGACACCTCTCTATGCGCGAGCCCTATTGGGGAGGGACTTTGGACGCCAGCTGCGAAGACAAGGAGGGAGCGTACGCCGCGTTTCAGGGATTTTTGGCTCTCTACGAGAGGACACGCGAGGCCCGATTTCTCCGGTGGGCGGAACACGCCTGCGCCGTCACACTCACCTATACGGTGATTTGGGATATCGACCTTCCGCCGGGCAGATTGCGCGATCATGGATTTCGGACGCGGGGCTGGACCGTAGTCTCCCCTCAGAATCAGCACATAGATGTTTACGGCGTCCTGATCGCTCCCGACGTCTACCGACTGGGCCTGATAACGAACCGCGAGGATCTCAAGAAACTTGCGGTTCTCATGTACCGAAGCTGCGGCCAGCTCATCGATCCCTTCGGCAGCCAAGGCGAACAACCTCAGCACACCAATTACGCCCAGCGGGGGCGGGTGGACGATATTTTCGCCCTCAGGGGCGGATACCAGGAGACCTGGACGGTGTTCTGGATCACCGCTCACTTCCTGAACGCAGCGGCGAGGTTCAAGGAACTGGGGCTCGATATCTGGAAAGAAGATCCCTGAGACGCAAGCCCGGTCGGGCAGGTAAGAGAAAGCCCGCCTTGCAAGTCCGCCCGGCCGGCTTGCCGGGAGCGGATTTGCAAAGGAGAATTGAAGAAAGCATGCCTGAGGTGGAGCATTGATCGAATTCAGCCTTGCGACAGAGTCTTATGACTAAGAAGATTTGCTTTATCGCTTTTCCCCTACTCGCATGTGCACTGGGCGCCGCGCTCATTCTTTACGGAGTCTTCCGGTCCCGGCAGAGCGGTTCCGGGGGGCAGGCCCAGGCGGATCCAAAGCCTCCCCCGCAAAGCATTGTAGGATCTTCGCGCTGCAGGTCTTGTCACGAAAAGTTTTACAAGCTGTGGGCTCCTTCCCACCATGGAACCGCAATGAGGCCTTTTACAGCGGAGTTTGCAAGGCGGGAGCTTCTCCCTCAGAGCAAGCCCATAAAGATTCGCGGGAAGAGCTATCTTGCCGACATTGAGGCAGGCTGCGTCTGGGAAATGGGGCCCCAAGGAAAGAAGGCCTACCGCATCGCGCACGTAATGGGCGGGAAAAACGTCTACTTCTTCTTGACGCCTTTTGAACGCGGCCGCCTTCAAGTGCTGCCTGTAGCTTTCAACGTGCGCAAGCGGCTTTGGTACGACACAACGGCGAGCATGGTCCGGCATGCTCTGGATATTCCCGACCAGGCGCTTGATTGGCGCGAATGGCCGCTTACCTTCAACACGGCCTGCTACGGGTGTCACGTAAGCCAGCTTGAGACCAACTATGATCTCCAGACAGATACCTACCACACCACATGGGCCGAGCCGGGCATAAACTGTGAAACCTGCCACGGTCCGGCAGCTGAACACGTAGCGGTATGCGAGGCGGCCGCACGGGAAGGGCGGAAGCCGGAGGACCTGAAGATAATCCGCACCAAGCATTTCACCACGGAGCAGATAAACAGCCTCTGCGCTTCATGCCATGCCAAGCTTAGGCCGATTACCGATTCCTTCCGGCCGGGAGAGCTTTTCTTCGACCATTTCGGTCTTTCTACACTTGAAGACAGGGATTTTTATCCTGACGGCAGGGATCTGGGCGAGAATTACACCTACACGCTCTGGCTCATGAGCCCGTGTGTGAAAAGCGGAAAACTCGACTGCATGCATTGCCATACTTCAAGCGGAAGATACCGCTTCAAGGAGAAGAATCCCGACGGCGCCTGCCTGCCATGCCATTCCCGGGAAGTTGCTGATCCCCGGGCGCATACACACCACGAGCCTGAGAGCGAAGGGAGCCGCTGTATCGCGTGCCACATGCCCATGACGGAGTTTGCGATGATGCGCAGGAGCGATCACTCCATGCGCGCTCCTGCGCCTGCAGCAACACTTGCTTTCCGCTCGCCCAACGCTTGCAACATGTGTCATAGCGATAAAGACGCTGCGTGGGCGGATAAGTGGGTGAGAAAATGGTACGCGCGGGATTATCAGGCACCGATTTTGGAGGTGGGGCGCCTGGTGGACGCAGCGCGCAAAAGCCGGTGGTCGGAGTTTCCCGCCGTTTTGGCTTACTTGCAGCGCAAAGACCGGGACCAGGTGGTCGCTGCTTCGCTTCTCAGGTTGATTGCGGCTTGTCCGGAGAAAAGTAAGTGGCCTGTCATACGAAAAGCTGCACGGGATCCTTCTCCACTTGTAAGAGCGGCTGCGGCGTACGCCCTCGGTTTTGAAATCAGCCCTGAGAACCGCAAAGCTCTTGTTGGTCTTGCAGGCGATCGGTATCGCCTCGTGCGGGTTGAAGCAGCCGCAGCTCTGTCCGCGTTCAGGATCGATGATCTTGAAGAAGAGAAGCGCGCTGCGGTTGATCGAGCGACGGCCGAGTACATCGCCTCGCTCAAGACGCGCAGGGATGATCCGATACGTCACTACAATCTTGGAAATTTCTACTTCAACCGCGGGGAGCTCAAGAAGGCCGTTGAGTGCTTTGAAACGGCCGTTCGATTGAGGCCGGACACAGTGCCCGCCCTTGTTAACGCAGCGCTTGCTTACGCGCGGCTCGGTGAAAACGCAAAAGCGGAGCGTTACCTGAAGCGTGCTCTTAAGGCCGATCCGGCCAATGCGGTTGCAAACTTCAATATGGGATTGCTCTTGGCTGAGAAGGGGAATCTTAAAGGCGCAGAGAAACACCTGCGGCAGGCCCTCAAAACAGATCCCCGGTTTCCTGAGGCCGCTTACAACTTGGGTGTCCTGTTGGCAGCAGAGAAGCCGGAGGAGGCGATCAAGTGGTGCCGCAAGGCGGCCGAGCTGAACCCTCAGGAGCCGAAATACGCGTACAGCTTGGGGTTTTACCTCAAGCATGCGGGATACAGCGGGGAAGCGGTGGTGGTTCTTCGGAGGCTGATTCGCCGGCACCCTGATTTCCCGGACGCCTACGCGCTTCTGGGGGTGATCTACAAGGAGCAGGGGGACGTGGGAAAGGCGGCTGAGGTTTTCCGGCAGGCTGCTGAAGATCCCCGTTTGCCCGATTCTGAAAGGTTGCGCTTTCAGGCGTTTCTGCGGGCCCTGAACAGCGAGGACAGATAAGAGGGGTGAGAGGGGAGCTGTAGAGAGCTGGCGGAAAAAATGGTTGCCGTCGGCTGAAACCCCCCGTACGATGTGAAGCGTGGAACGGTGGGACGCCTGGCCGGAATGAATCCGGCTGAAAGGCCGGTTGCTGAGCGAGAGGGGGTGCGCGGTGAGTAGAAAAAGCCTGCGTGTGTCGAGGGGAGTTTACGGGGTCCTTCTCGCTGTTGTTACGCTGTGTGGGCCGCAAGTCCGTGCGGACGTTGTAGAGACGCTCGACGGCCGGAGGTTCGAAGGAATCGTGCTTCCTTCTCCCTATGAAACGGTGGCTGTCGATACCGTGGTCGCCGGGAAGAGAAGCACGATTCTTTTGCCGCGGATGGACGTTGTGTCCATTGAGCGCAAGCCGCTTCCGCCGGGCTTTTTCAAAGCCGCCGAGATTCCGCGCAAGCTGAGCGAAGAGGAAAAAGCCGGGCGTTACCTGGAAGTTCCGATCAGGGGAATTCTCGGCAAAGACATAGTCGCCGAGGGGCTTGCCAGGGTTTTGCGCAACGCCGTGAACCGGGATATCCGGAACCTGGTTCTCGTCTTCCGTTGCGAAGGAGGCGATGCGGAAACCGCCTGGGATTTGGCGCGGTTGCTTTCGTACTACGACGGGCGGCTCGGGCTTCACGCGATCGTTTATAAAGCCGTCGGACCGATAGCAGTCGTTGCTTTAAGTTGTGACAACCTTTTCTTTGCACCCGGTGCGAAAATAGGGGGCGGCGGAGTGCCGGCGGTTGAGGATAAAAGCCGGCGTGTTCCGGGCCCCTACAGCGAGGAGTTTCAAGCCCTGATAGAAAACGCAGCGGCTAAAGGCCGGAATGAATTGCTTCTGCGGGCGCTTCTTGACCCTGCCGCCGTGGTTGCCGCCTGGCGTACTGAATCGGGCGAGGTGAAGATAGCCGAAGAGCTGCCTCCCGGAATTCCTAAGAAGAACGTTCTGGCTGTTGACGCAGGCAGGGAAGCGCTTGTTTTGGGAGCTGATCAAGCTACGGGCTTGGGACTCGGAAGGAGTTGCAGCGGTACGGCTGAGGAACTCGGAGCTCTTCTTGGTATCGAAACATGGCGTGCCGCCGGAAATTACGGCAAGCTGGCCATGCGCCGGGCTGCCATTGAACGCCATAAGGCCGAAGTGCGGGCGGCGGAACGTAGAAAAGCTTTGGAGCGGGAGCTCACAGAAGCACGACTGCTTGCCAAAACACTGATCGACCGGTACATGGAGCTTGCCAAGGCTTTTGATCCCGAGCGCCACCTGCGGCGCAGCCAAGAGCAGCATTTCAGCAGGTGGGAGTGGGTATGGGGAGGAGACGGTTTGGCTCCCACAGTAACCAGAATCAGGTGGCGCGCTCTTACCGATCAGGCTTTATGGGCGTTGTATCGCGCAAAGCAGGCGATTTTGACCATGCAGTCGCTTGAAGCCGAAGCTCGGGCTCTCGGGCTTAAGCCCGTCTGCAAGGCGGAGGAGCTGCAAAAGCTTCTCACCCGCACTTTGGTCAGAATCCGCTACCTGCTTTGGTTCCGAAACAGGCGGACGCGAAGCGCCTGAGACGCCGGTCACCCGGCGGTTTTTTGCGCTTTATCTTTTCAGCGCTTCCCTTGTGTCAATCGCTTCCTTTGCGCCGATTGGTTCCTTTATGCCGATCGCTTGCCTTATATCGATCAGGTACATTTGACGTCCGTTCCCTCCGTGCGGGGAATCGATACAAGCCGCTGTTCCTTTTCGGTTGATTCTGGGGTGGGTGTCACAGCGCCATTCGCCGCGGTACGCGGGCGGGGAAGGGAAACGGCCGAGGATGATCTTCCTCTTTGTGGGGATGTGGTAAAGGTACACGATTTGCTCGCGCTTCTTGCCTTGGGGATACGTATCGTTCAGAAGCCAGTTCTTATCCGGCAGATATGAAACATGTCCGTTCTTGGTAAGAATGCCTTTACCTATCTGAACCACAGGCCCCGGGCCGTCAGGAAAAAGAAAGAATCCCCAGCCTCGATTCGGCAGGTGCGCCCAACCCAGGATATGTTTTGAGTCCCTCCATATGAAATGGGACATCCCTCCATTGTCATCTATCACCCTGATGTCGCTTCCTGTGAGATCCGAAGTAAGCATGCGGGTCAAAAAACCCCGTTTGCCCGGCAGCCTCCAGCGGTGGAGGAAAACAAACCGGTCTCCCGTCGGATTGAAAAGAAGGTGGTTGAAATAATGAGTCGCTCCCTTCGTGTTCTGCTTGCTGGGAATGGCCGCGGCACGTGCGATCGAAACAATAAGCTTCGCAGAACCGCTTTTCAGGTCGACAAGGTAAATACCCGAGTTCTTCGGGGCAGGGTCCTTTTCGTACGGGTCAGGTGGTCCGGCGTAGCCGTATCCCGGCCTGAGCCGGTTTATGCGCCTGAAGTCGACTGAAAGCGCCCATCTGCCGTTCGGACTCACCGTATAAATGGGATAGGCGATCGTGCGAAGCTTGCCGGTGAAGACATTAAGTACACGGCATACAAAGCGGTCACCTTCACGGTCGTTCCACAAAATCGTATCCCGGGAGCCGGGAAGCCACTGAAGCATACAGCCTTGCTGCCAGCACCACGCCCGGCTCTTCCCGAGTTCAATCCACTTATCGTCCTCTTGGAGATCCACCATGCCGATTTTTACGGTATCTTCGGGCTTGGGGCTGCGGTGTTCGAAGCTCACCTGCATGCCCAGCACGTACCTGTCGGTGGGATCGAACTGGAATTTGTCGTAGTAGCCGAACCAATGGTAACCGGGAGGGTGCGTGAGAGCGCGCACCGGAAAACTCGAGGCACAGGCCTCAGGCACCCGAAAGAGAAAGAAAACGACAAGGCATAGGGCCGCGGATATACGTAAACGCATTGCCACCTCCTTTGCGGAGACTTCCGGGGTCTGTCTGACTTACAGACATCTTATCTCTATGCTCGGGTTTCGCCATTCCCCTTTGGACCTGTAGAACTGCAACCGCTCGTTATCACCTGCCGGGATTCCAGGTGAGCCGGCCTATATAGAACCGGTGTGGCGTGTACCGCCCTCGTAGATAGATAGCGCCGGAAGCATCCTGACCGCATGGTTCGGGTCTTACGTATTTCACGTAAGTGCCGGGCGTCGTGGAAAGGAAAGACATGAGCTCCTGGACATCGCAAGTCCCATCTTCGAGCTCCACAATCCCGAACAACCGGCCGCGATAGTCGCGGAGTGCTCCTTCAGCCGAGGCTCCGAGGAGGGAAACGCGCCTGCCGTCTTCAGCCACGGCCCACGCCTGATGCCACTGCGATCCATTGGCGAGCTCGGCTACCTTTTGCCGGTAGTCGTAATCGGGATCGTTGAGCGCGATGACCCTGTGAGCCGAATCGAGCGGTCGCTGTTCCGATTCGGTGTACACGGCCCCGGGAGAAACCGGAAATCTTTTTGGATCTTGATCCTCCAAGACCAGGTACTTGACCCCTTGTTTTGTGCTTCCGCTTTTAAGCTCGGGCGTTATACTGGGCCAGGTGCCTTTGCTTTCCAAAACCCGCCGCGGGATTCTCCAGATTGATTGCGGGGCTGTAGAATCCGTATCCCAATAAACGTATTTTTCGGTGAACCATATAGCAAGGGTTCTCCAACTTTGCGAACCCATTCCCAACAATTTGAAAGTATCTCCGGCATCCTCCGAAACGTAGATACGCGAATGTACGTTCTTGTCTCCGGTGCCCACCCAAACGTGCCCGGTGTATGGATCGACTGCTACCACATGAATGTGACGCACTGCTTCAAAAAGGCTTCGGTCGTCTTGCCACTCGGCAAGCGAAGGGAACTCCAGAATTTTCCGCCAATACCCTTCGCCGTTCAAATCGAAACTACCGCGGTAAACGGCGTGCCTGTCCGAGGGGTCATCATAGGAATATTCGCCGGCATAGAGCCTGATCCGTGCTGCACCTTGATCGAAGTAAGCACAGAACATCTGCCGCAAGTAAGAATGGGCCAACGTGAGGCTAAGCTCCCAGTTTTGCAGATCCTCGGATCGGTAAATCCTCCTCGAGGACCTGAGGAAAAATCCGGCAGGTGTGAACAACAGGCGGGCTTCCCCAAGCGACGCGGGGGCTTGCCCTTCATAACGCAGAGTCCTTGCTCCGTCCGCTGTCGAGTAGATTTCCCTACCGAAGGCCACAAAAACCCGACCGTCGTTCTCACCCAGAACCGATGTAATGTGATCGGGGGTAGAGATAATCCGCAGCTCGGAGGGCCCGACGCTCCATGGCACCACGGTGACTTCACAAAAGGTTTCGTATGCGCTCGACCGCACGTACACCCGGCCTTGGCCTTCAGGGGCGAGCGTGTCCGAGCCGGCAAAGAGAAAACCGCGGGAATCCACCTCGATCAGTGGGTTGTCGGATTCCCACACGACGGATTGGTCCGGAAGAACAGGGAGATTGGTGCGGACACCGACCGGCAGCGAGAGGTAAGTGAAAGAGAGAACAAAAGGGACCGCCGCCTCCTGCGAGTTGGGTGCTCCGGGCGTCGGAAGTTCGAAAAACGTCCAGGCAGCCTCGCCGTCTCTTTCACGACCCCAGGACCGATCAGGAGGGATTGAGCCTACAGCCACGCTCTCTATGATCGAACCTTTGGGGTCGCGTAGCAGGATTTCATCGCTTTCCATCAGGGTGAAACCCGCGCTTAGACTCTGCGCCGTTGCTTCTTCCCCAGTTGTCATCCATATGATGAGAAAATCTCCCGCAGCAAGCTGGAGATCTGGAAACGCCCAGCTTTTCCCCGAATCGTTTTCAAGAACGAAACCCCTTAAATCGAGCGGTTCTTCGGTCGGGTTGTACAACTCGATCCAACCTTGCTTTGTCCCTTTGGGATCGAGAAAAGCCGGATCTTCCAAAAAATCATTACGGACCAGCACTTCATTGATGACGGGAGCAGCCACGGGCACTCTGCTGGCTTGGAAGGTCACGTGCGAAGGCCCGAGTAGAGCGACCGAAGGCGGCAGGAAGGTCCAGCCGTCCTTTTGCGGGGTGATTGTAACGGTACCGCTGAGGCCTGCGACCGAAAAGCTTCCTTGCTGGTCCGTCTGAGCGGTTTGACCCGTGCTGATCAGGATGTCGACGGCAGGGAGAGGTTCCCCGCCGGAGGTGACATTACCGCTTACAGTGTAGGTGCCCTCGAAGTGTAAAGCGTCTCCGGGCTCTGAGACCGTTATGCTCTGCGGCAGGAAAGTCCAGCCGTCCTTTTGAACGCTGATTGTAACGGGTCCGCTTAGGTCTGAAACGGTAAAGGTTCCCTCTTGATCAGTTTGAATGGATCGGCCCGTACTAAGGGACACTGTGGCGCCTTCGATGGGACCGCCTCCTGCATCCTGGACACTTCCCGCAATACTGTATGTCAGGGTCACCTCAACGCGGTCGGATCCCCCGGCCGGAATATCGATTTGCAAAATCTCCGGATCATAACCCTGAAGCTCTATTCTTACCGTGTGCAGGCCCGGCTGAAGATCATTCACGGTAAGCGGTGTCCGGCCCCGGTATTGGTCATCTACAAAAACCGAAGCTTCTTGGGGCGTGGAAACAATTGCGAGCGTCGCCTGAGGGTTGGTTTGAACGCCGGGGGCTGAAGGTGCGCCCGACCCTCCCGATCCGTTGCATCCTGCAAGGGACGAAAGAAGCGCTCCACAGAAAAGCAACGTCCAAATATGGTGTTTTCCCATAGTTTACTCTCCGCTTCGTGAGACCAATCTGCGCCCGCCTCGTTGAACGACCCTGCCTGGAGGTAAGCCCGCAGATGGCGGTCTGTAGACAACCCGAAGATAAGAATGATTATAAAGCCACTTTTAGCAGCCCAAAAGGCTGACCGGCCATAAGTACTTACACAAAACGTGGTTATTGCGGTTCTGCCGGCTCCTTGGTAAGTGCGGGTCGCTTTGAGCCCGCGCGGTAGAAATGCAACGCAGGGGCTTGAGAGAAGATTCAATCGGACCTATGCTGCAAGGCGGGACGAACGGTTCGAAAAACAAAGCCTTTCTACATGGAGGAGCGGCTATGAGAATAAGAGCGCGCAGTCTTATCGCCTTTCCTGTCGTTGCAATGATTCTCTCGGTTTCAGTATGGACGAGTGTATTTGCTGCAGGTCGAGCCGAGGTTCTCCTCAAACAAGGGGCGTGCTTTCGGGGACTTGCGGTTCTCAGCGGCGACTTCTCGGAAGAGCTTCTCAGGGAATTGCTTTCCGGCAGCGAGCTTCTTGTGCATGTTCTGGAACCGAACAAGGCCGAGGTGCAGGGCCTCCGGAAGGCTTTTGGTTCGGATCTGGGATTGCGTCTCGTGATTGAGGAATACCGCAGCGGGCGGCTGCCTCACGCAGACAACCTGCTTGATGTGGTATTCCTCCTGCCCGGAGCCGGAAATTCTCCTGCTTTTCCCATAAAGGATGTATTGCGGGCTTTGAGGCCCGGGGGCCGTCTCGTCGTTCTCTTCGGCTCGAAAGCTCAACGCAAGGCGGCGGCTGCCTGGCGCAGCTACCTGCGGGAGGCGCCCGAAGAGTTGAGAGAGACCGCACTTAAGCAAACCGATGCCGGATTTCTAGGGGTTGTCACCAAGCCTCTTCTTGAAGGCACCGATTCATGGAGTCACTGGGAACACTCTCCTGACAACAACCCTATTTCGCACGACAAAGTCATACGCGCGCCGTATAGAACTCAGTGGATCGGAGGTCCTCTTTACAGCTCTATGCCGGTTGTAACCACCGCAGCCGGAGGCAGGATTTTTACCGCCATGGGACATATCGCCCACCATGTCCGCGAGGAGCCTTGGCTCAACACCCTCATGGCCAGAAACGGATATAACGGCACGGTGCTGTGGCAGCGCAAGCTGCCCGACGGCTATTTGGTGCACCGTTCCGCTTTTATTGCGACCCCCGATGCATTCTTCCTTCTTGATGGTGACGGCTGCCTTGTGCTTGATCCTGAAACAGGCCGCGTGTTGAGGCGTATTTGGGTCCACCAAGTATGGCAGGAATGGAAGTACATAGCTCTTGTCGAGGATACCTTGTATTTTCTTGCCGGCCGCAAGCCGGATCCTGCAGAGACAACGGTCGTGCGAAGCCCCTACAGCCATTGGAGCTGGGGTGAACTGAGTCCGGGCTACTACCAAAGGCGGGTCCCATGGGGCAAGGGGAGAATTATAGGTGCGTATTCGCTCAAAGAGGACAGGCTGATATGGCTTCACCAGGAGATAGAGCCGATCGATTCGCGGGCGATAGCCATAGGCGGGGGGAAGATATTCTTCTACTGCCCAAATTACTGGACGGGTTGTATAGACAGGATCACCGGTAAGGTACTTTGGCGCAACTCGGACAAGAAGATCATCAAGCTGATCGAGCAGCCAGGCCGAGGGCTTGTTTCGACTCCGGGATTCCGTACCTCCTGTTACATAATCTACACCCCCAAGGCCATTGTCTTTCAAGCGCAGACGCGTATGAACGTTGTCGCCGTATCGCCAAAGGACGGGCATTTGCTTTGGACCCGTAAGAAAACCTCGAACAACCCGAACATGCTTTACGCCGAAGGGCACCTGATCGTGGGTGTCGGGCCGGGGGGACGGACACTTGCCCTGAACCCGGAGACCGGCCAGACCGTTGAAGATTTGGGGTTTGCGAAGCGGTCGTGTGCGCGGCTTACTGGTACACCTGATTCCTTCTTCTGCCGCGGCATGCCGGAAGGCCTGACGCGCTTTGATCGTGCGACAAGGAAAGTTTTCTATAACGGAGCTCTGCGGCCGGCTTGTAACGACGGCGTGATCGGTGCGAACGGCCTTTTATACATAGGGCCCTGGCTGTGCGACTGCAATCTTTCCCTTATGGGTACAAACGCATTGTGCTCTGCGGGGGATTTTTCTCCGTCGCAGGAAGATCCCGATTCGGTGCGGCTCCAGAAAGCTGAGACCGAACCACGCAACGAGGTCGTTGCAGCTGTTACTCCCGCCGACTGGCCCACCTACCGGGGTAGTTGGCGCAGGGGAGCAGCAAGTCCTGTGAAGTTGACACCACGTTTGAGGCAGTTATGGAAGTCACGACCTCTTGAAGGCGCGATTCTCACAGCTCCCACTACATGGGCGGACTTGGTTTTCGCCGGCAGCGACCGGGGGGCGGTTCTTGCTCTCGAGGCAGCAACAGGACGGCTTAAGTGGATCTACTGGACCGCAGGCCCCATAAATCAACCGCCGACCATAGCAGGCGGTGTAGCGTACGTCGGCTCAGGGGACGGTTGGCTTTATGCGCTCGATGCTTCAACGGGCGCTTTGAAGTGGCGGTTCCGTATCGCTCCTGTTGAGCGCCGGATTACGTTCTTCGGGAAGATCGCCTCCAATTGGCCTGTTACAAGCGGAGTTCTTGTTCACAAGGGCGTGGTTTACGCAGCCGGCGGCATTATCGATTACGACGGAACGGCTGTTTATGCGTTGGACGCACGTAATGGTACGGTGATTTGGAGAAATACGACCTGCGGCCATCTTGACCCGGCCCTGCGTAAGGGTGTCTCCGTGCAGGGGTTTCTCACAATAGCTCAGGGCCGGCTTTGGATGCCGGGCGGAAACGTGATATCTCCTGCGGCTTTTGATCTGCGTACCGGCGAATGTCTCACCCGCTCGGTGGGGAATGGATCACCTCGGTCGAACAGGGGAGAGGAGATCGGACTTTGCAGCAATGATCTCCTCATATTCGGTGGAAGGTTGCACTTCTCCGCTCTGCGAAACGTGGTGAATTCAGCGAACTTCGTAGTTGCACAGCTGAACGGAGGGCGACTCGGTCCTCGTACGACTTTATGCCAGGGGCGGATTCCGCCTGCTTGGGATGAGAAGGAAATCGTCATGGTCGGGGGGCGCAGGACGGTCCCAGCGTGTGTGCCTGTGCAAACGGTGCGGCGGGGGATCCGCAGCGGCCGGCGTCTTATCCGTCGCCTGGGGAGTCTCTACCGGCGCCAAGTCAAATGGCGGGCCTCGGAACTTGAGGGTTCCGATACGGTTGCGCTGGCTCTGACACCCGATTGGGTGGTGGGCGTAAGTGAGC
>CAZGYL010000040.1:0-15344 GCA_964529985.1 uncultured Planctomycetia bacterium
TGCCTGAAAATCCGCTATTGATTTGACTTTGGGCCTGAAGCAGAATGGAAAATGTACGCTGCGAGACGGAGGTCGGTTGTCCGGGTCGCTTCGTGAGGAATTTACAAAAACGGACAGAACCTGAAAAAGGGGAAACTATGAAACAGTGCAACGCAGTCATTTTTTTCTTGTTGCTTTGCCCTTTGGCCGACGGCGCAACAGATCCATTTGATGAAGATCCGACACAGAATCCCGTTTGGGAGCTTTATGAACCTGTAGCGGGTGCTCAGTATTCGATTGTGGACGGTTGGTGGCGGGTCACTCTTCCTCCCGGTGTGAACCTCGATACGTGGACGACTGTGGACAGGGGACTCCAGCTCAGGCGGAGTGACTTCCCGGAAGACTTTGTGATCGAGACGCGCATGCGAATTCTGGGCTCCGGCGACCCGGAGGATCCGGTATTTCCACCTGTCAACGAATCCTACTTGGCGAATCTTATGATCTACTTCTCCACCTTCGACCTCTTTCATTTCGGCCCCCAGAGGGGGACGGGCATTGTCCTGCAGCGCTGTGGAACCCCCCACCTGTGTACCGACGTGGATCCAGGCCTTCAGGAGCTCTCGCTTCAAGTGAAGAAGGTCGGATCAAAGTACACTTTCTCATGGCGCCAGAACGATACCGACCCATGGAACCTCTTCTGTACTCAGATAGTAGACGAAGAGCTTTTTCCTCCTGTCTACGTGGGCCTTATCTTTAAAACGTGGAACCCTCTTCCCACGGTTTCCGAGACTTTCGAGTTTGACTACTTCACTGTAAAGGAAGTTGCGAATGAACCGCCTTCAATTGAACTGCCTTGCGAATTCGGCGAGCCGGACACGGCATGGATCGGCATGCCTTATGTGAGACCTATCGCAGTTGAGGGCTATCCGTTGCCGGAAGTTCTTGTAAAAGAGGGACCTGCAGATCTCTTTTTCGAAGCCAGATCGAATACTTTAACAGGTTGGACGCCCATGGCCCCCGGCGACGTCGCTATTGCCCTGGAGGCCAAGAACGCAGAGGGCTCCGCATCGGTCAATTGGACCGTCCGTGTCTCGCCCGACCCTAAGGTACACGACGAAGAATTTGACGTCCTTCCAACGGAAAACCCTGACTACTGGGAACTCTACGAGCCCCAAAAAGGCGTCGTCTACTCGATCATTGAAGAGCCGGGCTCCTCGTGGTGGCGCCTTGAAGTACCCCTGCAAGGAGATCTCGGACAAAATTTCGATACTTGGACTGGATCGGATAGGGCTCCTCAGCTCCGCCACTTGCTGGAGGACCCACAAAAGGACTTTGTGATCGAGACGAAGCTTAGGTTTGATCCTGTGACAGCTCCTGCCCCGACAGATCCGTTCCTGATGGGTCTTCTCGTCTACTTCAGCCGGTACGACATTATGCACTTCCATGCAGGCTTCGAGCGTATGGTCGGCGGGGAGCCGAAGAACGTACTTCTTGAGCGCAGCGGACTGAACAACCTTCTCGTGGATTACTACCCCGATTTACTTCTCGGATCGGAGATCAGGTTGCGGCTTGAGAAGAAGTGTTCCACGTACAATGCCTTCTGGTTGGGGGAAGACGAGGAGGTGTGGCATTACATGGGTTCTTACGAAACCGATGACACACCGAAATACGTAGGACTGATCATGAAGACTTGGCAAGCTGGAGCGTCATTTACAGTTGACGTTGACTATTTCGACATCCTCGAGCCGGAGGAGCCTGCGGAGGAAGGTCTCTTCGTGCGGGGCGATGTAAACGATGACGACACCATAAACATTGCGGATGCGATCAGCCTCCTGGGCCATCTTTTTGGAGGCGCGCCGGCTCCCGGTTGCATCGATGCAGCCGATGCAAACGATGACGGAGCGATGAATATAGCGGACGCCATTTCTATTCTTGGACATCTCTTTGGAGGGGAAGGCCCCTTACCCTTGCCTTTTCCAGCGTGCGGGCCGGATCCGACACCCGATGACTTACCGGTATGTGTCTATAGTCATTGTCCTTAATCGAGAGCGGATTCTGTAAGATGAAACGACTGCTTCTCTTATCGGCGGTTTTAGGAATCACCCCGTCAGGATTGCTTTCCTCGGGAGAGGCGGCTCGGGTTCGGCGGCCTGTGGAATTTGAGAGGTGGAAATTCGCCAATTTGGGTGTTGTAACGCGCCGAATGAAGTTCTCCTACCGCAGGCAGCCATGCTACTACGTCGAGGGAATAGAGAGCTGGAGCACGCCATGGGGCCCCGGCGGCACTTCCTCCTACATGTACTTGTATGAAGTCGTCCCCGAAAAGCAACCGAGGAAGAAAAGGCCCCCTATTGTTTTTGACGACTTTGAAAGCGGAAGCTATGCAAAGTGGACTGTAGAAGGCACTGCTTTCGGGAAGGCCCCTTCAAAGGCGGGTTCCATATTCCACCACCAGCCCCTTCGAGGTTGGAAGGGGCGATACCTTGTAGACTCCTTTCGAAACGACGGCTCTGCAAGCGCGGATGCGAGATCCAGTGATTCACACCGGGGTAAACTCACCTCAGTGCCTTTTCAGATTCAAAGGCACGCAATCAGGTTCCTGATAGGGGGAGGAAGACATCCGGGGGAAACCTGCATACGCCTTTTGGTGGACGGAAAGGTGGTGCGTACGGCCACCGGACACGGCTCTGAGCAACTGACAGCAAACGTTTGGGACGTTCGCGAATTCGAAGGCCGAGAAGGAATACTCGAAATCATTGACGATCACAGCGGCAGCTGGGGTCACATTATGGTAGACGAGATCGTCTTTGACGATGAGCTGCCTCCGCCGGTAAAGCCTCCTCCCTTGGGCCTTCGTTCTGCGGTTCCCCTCGGCGGGCTTGGTGCCGGAACGATCGAGCTTCGGTCGGACGGCAGCTTGCGCGAATGGAACATCTTCAACAATTCACCTGCCGGAGGCGGTCCCAAGGTGCACTTGGATCAGGCCTTTTTCGGGCTACGTGCCAAGTTTGCAAACCGGGCGCCTAGGAGTTGGGCCTTGAGAACCCATCCTGCGGAAGGACTCCCACCGATCGAGCGGATCGAGTACTCAGGTACATTTCCTGTTTCACGCCTGCGCTTTTCCGATCCCGATCTTGCAATCGGCCTGGAGCTGTACGCTTACTGCGAATTTCATCTGCGTAAGCCTGAGGCCTCTGCTACACCGGCCGTTATCTTTTCTTTCTGCCTCTCAAACCCTCTGAAAGAAGAAGCGGAAGTCTCGCTTCTCTTTAATTTGCCAAACCACATAAAAGGCGTATGGTCTTCTTGCGGTGCTCTTTACCTCCTTAAAGGAGGCCGGGGGCCTGTCAGCGGAAACATGGCGATTCGTGCAGCTGCGAAAGACGGCAAGGTAACATATTCGGCTTCTGACGATATACATTTCATATGGAAAAGCTTCTCTGAACGGGGCTTGCTTTACGAATCTGTTAAGCCGCACTCTACCGGTGCGAACGGGGCACTTTCCGTTCGGGTTCCGTTGAAACCGAATGAATCACGGCTGGTGACTTTCGTTCTTTCCTGGTATTTCCCGCACCGTCCTCACGGAGATTGCGAGGTCGGTAATTATTATACAAGGCTTTATCAAGATGCTCTGGATGTGGCTGAGAAGGTTATTGCAAGGCTTCCTCAAACCTGGAAAGCAATCATAAGCTGGCACAGGCTCTGCTTCGAAAACTCTCTTCCCGAGTGGCTCAAGGACGCCCTTGCCAACAGTCCTTCTACGATGTTTAAGACCGGAATGTGGTTTGCAGACGGCAGGTGGCTTCAGTGGGAATCGTTTTCCTGCCCTGCTGTAGATCCCATTCACATTCACTTTTACAGAGCCCTTCCTTACGAGCTTTTCTTTCCCAGTCTGTCCCAAAACCTCCTCAAGCAGTATGCTGCTGCACAGTCAAAGGACGGTTACATCAGGGAGCACCTTGCCGACCGCGGCTCTCCGAACAGGCCCGGCGGGCGAATGATGGGTGATAGTTGCACGGCCTTTATCCTCCGAGTTTTTACAAATTTCAAGTGGACGGGCGACACGGACTTCCTGAACGAGATCTGGGCGAACGTGAAAAAAGCCGCCCTTTGGCAAATCAAAAGGAGCGCCAAATTCGGGCTGCCGCAATACCTTAACAACACCTACGATTGGTGGAGCTTTCATCGCAAGACGTTGGTCTCCTACAACGCTTTTCTTCACTTGGCAGCCCTTAGGGCCGCCGGGCGGCTCGCTGCTGTTCAAGGGGACCAAGATTTTGCTGAGGCCTGCCGCAGAAGCTTCGAGCTGGGGGTAAAGGCGTTGGAAGAGAAGCTTTGGACAGGCCGGTACTTCCGATCCTGGTGGTCGGCGGACCGAAAATATCCGGATGCTCTGCACGCGGATACGCTCTACGGTCAGATTTGGTCGTTTCTGTTAGGCTTAGGCCCCTTAATCGACACGGCAAAGATTTCTTCCCATTTAAGATCCGAAAAAGAGATAAACTCTTCCCCTTTCGGCCTCAAGGTCATGCAACTCACTGAGAATGATTCTCGATTCCGAGAGGAACTGGTCTGGCAGGCCGGTTCCCTTGATTGGTGTACGCTCAGCCTCTATGCGGGCGGTAACGTAGAAGAGGCTCTGAGCGAAGCGGGAAAAACTGTCAATGTGTGGAGAGAGCACTTACGGGATTTTTGGGATTGGCGCGATCTTACGACTGCCTGGGACGGGCAGCCGTGGTGCAACTCCCATTACGCAAGACAGCTTATCTTCTGGTCCATTCCACTTGCCCTCTCGGGCCAAAATTACTCGGCTGTGGGGAAGAAAATTCTTTTCCAGCCGAAAGTTCAAGCTCCCGCCAAGCTTCCTTGGTTCACTCCCACAGCTGAAGGCGTTCTTGAGCTTTCCAAGAACGGTGGCGGCGTTTTTGAAGTCTACGGCGGCAGCTTGGAGCTGCGGGAGCTGTGTATCGGAAAGAGCGCTGTGAGCGTAAATCGCCGACTTGCGCCCGGGGAGAAGACAGAAGTTGGAATCCCAACGCGTTAAAGTCGATTCGAAAGGTGAATCTCCCGATTTCAGTATCGGTATTATTTTTGGCCCGTTCGGCGCCTTTCGGCGACCGAGGCCGGCGCGGACGCACAGTTCAGAGCTTACTTAAGTTCTTGCCTTAGGGAAATCAGATGTGTGGGAAGTAAGACGCGATCGGCCTTGGGGCTTTGGAAGGTCAGCGCGGGCGTGGTGTTTCGGCCGCCTTCAGTTTCCTGAGGAGATCCAGAGCAGCTTCGACAAGCAATTCTCCGCCACCCGGTTTAATGCGCGAGTTGACCGTCTCGTAGCTTCCTTCCGCAAAAGCTTTGCGCGTAGGAATGTAACCCGGGGCATCGTTTGAAAGCTCGACCACGAGGGTCAGGCGGAAAGGCGATCTGTGTTTTATGGCAAGCCCGAGCTCCACGAATACTTCCCCGGGAAGCGCTACAAGGGCGGCCGCCTCGCTCAGTTTTACCACCTGAACTTCAAGAGGGATTGTATCTCCTTCGCGAAGCTGCAGTGCCGTTATCTTATAAGCTTCCACCTGTTTGAGAAAAGGCAGGGCGCGGGTGCCGATCAGTTTCATATCACTGCGGGCACGGCGGATCTGCGCAGGAGTGAATTTCTGAAGCGGGACTCTGACGATTCGGCCGGCACAGGCGAGCCGGGGCTTTAGAATCTTCGCTTGCGGAAGCGCACGCTTCACTGCTTCGGCCAGACGGAGACCCAGGCGTTCGGCTTCTTCAGGGCCACGCTGGGGGCGCTTGGTTGTGACATCTATGTGGTTGATGTCGCCGCATGGGCCGGTTGCGAAAAGGGAGAAGAAAGAGGGACCGAAGGTTCTTTTCAATGCTTGCGATAGATAAAAGGGATAATCCGCAGCGTACCGCGTCCCGCCTACTGTATCGAGGTGGAGAGCAAAATTCGCAAGCGATGCCGCAGGAGCGCCGGTCGGGCTCTTGCCGAAAAAGAGCACTCCCACCTCAGGATCGATCGGCCCGGCGGGCCTTACTATATCCGGGTTGAGTTTCCCGGGATTAAACCTGACTTTCCCGTCTTTCATCAGAAAACGGCGGTTGAATGAAATCCCTTCTTCTTTTACCGCTGCGGCTTTGAGAACAACAGGTGAGGCAAGAGCTTGAGCGCGGGTTATCACATCAACGATTCTGCCGAGCAGAAAAGCTGTGAGATCGATAGGCTCATGCGGGTCCTTCCCGTATTTTGTGACCGCACGGGCGTGAAAAAATTCCCTCAGCGCACCGAAGTAAAGAGGCCCCGTATGGGAATGGGTTGCTGCTATTACTATCGCCTGTTCGGGAATCCCGGTGCGGGCTGATGCCTGCCTGCGCGCTTTTTCGGAAAGCTCTTTTGATATGCCTATCAGGTCACAGAAAACAAGTACGACTTGTTTTTTCCCCTGGCGCAGGTAAAGTGCTTTTGCAAGCAAGGGATCGTGAACGCCCGTGCTTAAGCGTTCTGTGAAGTAACCGCTCATTCTGCAGCCCACGGGCGGTGTTATATCGACGGCGGCGAATCCGGCTGAGAGTTTTTTCCAGTCCGCGGCCGAAAGTGATTCCCGGGGATCCGAGGGGTGGTGGCCCAGTGCGGCATCGATAAACCTGTAAGCAGCCAGGCGGGCCCGGGGTGGGAAGTCGTGACCGCACTGCGGGTAAATGACCTGCAGGTTTTCAGGAGCTCCCAGAAGGTCGTAGACCTTTCTTAGTTCAGGAACGACCTTGCGCACGCCTGAGACCGCGAAATTTTGGTCGGCGACCGGCGACGACGAGAAAAAGGCTCTAGGGGCAAGCGCAGCCAAGACCTCGTAGAAATCAAAGGGCATCCGATCGGGATCGCAACCGTACGCTGTGCGGATCCGCGGCATATAGCGATCGCTCGACCACCCTTTCAGGTTTCCACCGTAGTAGTCGTGAAAAGCGGTCCAGCCGCAACTGGATACGATCGCTTTGATGCGGTGGTCGAAGACCCCCAGAAAGATGGCGTTATGCCCGCCCAACGAGTGGCCGATCACAGCTATGCGGTCGGGGTCGACTTCCGGAAGCGAAGCGAGAAAGTCGATGCACCGCATGTGATTTACGATTCCCTTCATGGTCCCCGACGCATACGGATCTGACCGGAAATCGTAGGGGTAATCCCCGAACGACGGGTAATCCGGAGCAAGCACAACATAGCCGCGCCGCGCAAGCTCAAGCGCGTAAGCGCGGTTCGGTCGCCGGCTCAGGCCCGCGGGAACGCCTTTCCCAGAGGGGAAGTCGGGTGAAGAGCAAGAACGGCCGGGAAGCGGACATGGGGCGGGCGAGGCCGCGGGAGATACAAATAAGCAGGTATAGGTTCCCCCGTATCCGCGCTGAAAGATATCGTAAACCGGGTGTAAGTATCGCCTCCGATCCGGTCTTTTTTCTGAACTTTGAGGGGAGGAAGGCCGGATCGGTCCGGAAGTTTTCCCATTACCTTTTCCATGCCTTGTATGATCAGAGCACGCCTGAGATTCCAATCTTCAGGCGTTCGGACCCGGCGCACCCGGCCCTGCTTGTCCAGGTACTCCATAAGTCGCGCATGGCTTAGGTGGGCGGCTTCAGAGGCCCAACCCGGGCGAAAAAAACCAAGCAAGAGGACCGCCGGGATAAGTGCTCTCGCGCCTGCGAACCTGTGGGAAACGGGAAATTTCATGGCTGCTCCTTTCGTGATTATAGTAAGCCGAAATCGCACGCTCATTCAATGGCAGCGCAGCGGAAGCCGTTGCGTTCTGTGATATTTCGGAAGTAAACTTGGGGAGTATCCATTGAGTTCAAAAAAGGAGTTTGATCCATGCGGCCGGTTTTGTGCATTATTGTCATGTTAACGACAATGGGGGCTCCTTTTTCTCCTGCTGCTCCTTTAGGGCATGTGGACGAATTGCTTGGAAGTGTGCGCGGCAGGAAACACCCGTATCTCTTAGGACCTTTGGAGCGTGCTTGCGGGTGGAAAGGGAAAGACAAAAAGCCGTGGTGCGATTTTTGGGAAAATATCCGGCGCGCTGCAAAGGCAGACAAAGCGGTTGTTTTCTTTATTCGAGGGCCGGCTACCGGGGCGATTGTCCACGCGGGAGGACGCGCGCATGAAGGCGAGGTGATGCCTGATCCCAGTATCTCCGGCCTGCTGTGGCGCAGTACAAAGAGAACTGGGTGGCTGAAAAAGGCCGAGCTGGAGCTTGAGAGCCTGACTCCGAGATTCGGGAAGGACGGCAGGACGGGAGAGACGGAGGTACTTGCTCGGTTCCTGATCCGCTACAGTTTGCTTTTTGACCTGGTTGCAGAGGACTTGGAGCCGGGGAAACGCAGCGTGGTATCGAAGAAACTGGCTGCATTTGCACATACCGCTGCAGCTGAGTACATGAGGTCCCGTAACGCGCACAGGCGGATCATGCTCGGCTCGGCTCTGGGAGTCGCTTCGCTTGCTCTTGCAAACGAAAAAGATGTCGCCGATCGCGATCTTAGAAGTTGGCTTAAGCTTGCTACAGTCGGTCTGTTCGAAGATGACCCTCACGGTTGGGCGGACGGCCTGAAGCCTTATCTCCCACGCGGCGCCTTGGGAGGGGTCGTGGATCCGGCCGGCTATTGCCGAATAGGAGGCTATCGTTCCTATTGGACCGGCCTTCTCGCCAAGTGGCTTCTCGTATATTTCCTTGCGACCGGACGCAATCCTTTTGACGACTACCCCATATCCCGGACTATGCTCGAGCCGCTATGGCTTTCGATGCCGAACAGAATGTCGCCGCAGCAGAATACGCGGCTCGGTTACTTCGAGCATGACTTTCTTATTCTTTGGCCCCTGATGACCGAGGGGGAGCGTTCGGCTTTGAGCTGGTATCTAAAGCCGGATCCCGCGGTTCCGCACAGGCCGCGGTTTACTTACGGCGACGTGTGGAACGGGCCTTTTTGGGCTCTTTTTTATCCTCCGCCCCTACCGCAAGGCAATGTGCCTTGGCGTTCATTCTATGATCCCCGTGGCGAGGTTTGCATTTTCCGCCGGGATTGGCGTAGAGACGCCCTGTGGCTTGCTTTCTACGCTTTCTACTATCCCATTCCATCGCACAGGGAAATGTGCCACAACGATAACATGTCCTTTGAAATGTTTGCTTTCGGGGATTATCTGCTTTGCGACCCGGGCGAAGTCAAAGGCCGCATGCGGGGATACGGCCCTGTGATGGGCCACGGGCATAACATTTGTTTGATAGACGGTTTGGGCCCGGCCAAAGAGGACATAACGCAGCGGTATTTCAAGTTCGTAAGTCCGGCGCGATTCACAAGTGTGCTTTTGTGCGACTGGTTTGAGGCCGCGGCGGCTGAAATGACGGTCAGGGCGACAGAATTCGATCCTGTTGAAGTGGTGAAAAGGACCGGCCGCCGTGCCTTCACCGCCAAGAGATTGGAAAGCCCGGTCGTTTGGCGGCGTGCTGTGCTTTTCCCGCAGCGGCGCTATTTTGTCATAGTCGACCGCCTGAAGTGCGAGTGCCCGCATGACATCTCGTTGCTGCTGCACCTTTCCTCACTTAACTACAAGCCGACCGTACGGGGTGTCGCAGGTTACGTGCGAGGGGAACTTCTTGTCGGCGGCCGTCCGGTGGACTGGAGGCGTGGAGAAAGTTTGAACGCCGCCAGGCAGTGGATTTGGCTGGAAGAGAAGAGGGTAAGAGCTCTTGATGCAAACTGGAGGACCACGAATATCTACAGCGAAAAGGTGTGGCTGAGGATTGTATCGGTCCCGCAGGGCAATCTCAGGATCGGGCGCATGTGGGGACATATCCCCCAGAGCCGGTTCGCAAAAGGCGAATCCGCGGAAGTTGACCATCCGTTGCTTGCCGTGGGAAACAAGGCGGTAAAGAGCCTCTGGCGTATAACTCTTCTTTATCCGACTCAGAAGCAGCCGCCTTCTTTACATTACGCGTTTAAGGACCTCGGCGAGCAGGGACTTGTGCTCGTCTTCGAACACGACGGGGGAAGGGATTTTGTCTTTGCAGGTGAGGGCGGGTTTCAGGGCTTTCGGTTCAGCGGTTTCTGCGGCTTTATGCGCGTAAAGGGAGAGAAGGTCATCTCAGCGGGGGCGCTCGGGTGCCGCTTGCTTCAATACGGGGGAGGAAGAATTTTTGAATGCGGCAAGCCGGTTGAAGGGGTGGCTTTGAGGTTCGCGCCGGAGCCGAGCGCATGTTTCGTTTCGAGCGAAAGCGCTGTGGTCCGCACCGGACTCCCCCAAACAGAAGCGCAGTTGTCGGAGCTTCCTGCTTCAACCTACTTGCTTATGCGCACCAAGTGGAGGCCTAAGAACGCGCGCGTCGGCTCGGCGGACTCCTTCCGCGTGCCGGCCGGGACATGGGCTTTGCGTTAGCTGGAGAGTGTGGAAAGCCGCTCTAAGTGCCGGCTGCTCGGCCAGCCTCGCCGGGACCGGTCTCGCCACGACTTTAGTGCCTGATTCACAGCGGTAGGTATTCCGCCCTTGCATAGTTCTTGCCAATTTGGAAAAATAACAAAGACGCGATGCAGGCACCGGAACTTGGGTTTTTAACAAAAAGAGGAGGCATAGCCATGAAAAAGTTTGACCGTAGAAAGTTTTTTGGATTTTGTGCCGGAGCGGGTCTTGGGATTTGCGCAGCTCCTTCTAAAGGAGAAAGGGTTAAGATAATAGGAATTGCTTGCAGTCCCAGAAAAGGTAAAACCACTTTCGCCGGGCTCAAAGTTTGTCTGGAGGCAGCAAGGAGTGTGGATCAAAGGATTGAAACCGAGCTGATCGAACTTGCTGATTACCAAATTGACGGGAATTTAGCGGCCGGAGTCCCCTCGAAACCGAACGTGAAAGATGATTTTCAGAAGGTTGCAGCCAGGCTTTTTGATCCTGCATTGGGAGGAATAATCATAGGGACTCCCGTGTATTTCGCAAATATGAGTTCGCTATGCAAAGCCTTTTTGGACAGATTGATAGTTTTTCGGAAAAAGGGTTTTGCTTTGCGAAATAAAGTAGCCGGCGTTCTTGCTGTGGGCGGGGCAAGAAACGGAGGGCAGGAGCTTGCCATTCGATCGGTCCAGGCGGCATTAATGTGTCAGGATTTGATAATTGTAGGCGATGGCAAGCCTACCGCCCGGATAGGAGCGACTCTTTGGAATCGAGGCGACGATGTTTCACAAGATGAATTCGGCTTGCAAACTGCTCGAAATCTAGGCCGGAGAGTGGCGGAGCTTGCTCTTGTTATGGGTTCAAGCAAATTATAAGCAACTCTGCTTGAAACCTCCTGTGCAATTGTGAGGTAAGCTGTGAGATGATCACAGTACAGGAAGCTCTTTCGTCATTAGTGAAAATCATGGGAAAGCCTACTTGGCGCCGCTTCCCTCCTTGGCTGGAGGTTCAAGCGGTGCAAAGCTTTTGAGGTACTTGAAAAGTTCGTTGTCGGTTCCCAGGAGAAGAACCGTCTTCCCCTTGCTGCTTTTGAAAGCCTCCTCATAGAGCTGAAGGGTCTTCCAGAACTGGTAGAAATCGGGGTCCTTCCCGTAGGCTTCAGCGTATATTCTTGCGGCCTCCGCGTCTCCTTCTCCCTTTTTGATTTCAGCCTGCCTGTAGGCCTCGGACATGATCGTTTTAAGCTCGAGTTCCTTTCTGCCCCTGATTTTTTGCGCCTCACCTTCTCCTTCGGAACGGTACTTTTCCGCAATCCTCTTGCGTTCCGCGATCATCCGGCTGAAAACTTTTTCTTTCACGCTGTCCACGTAGTTTACGCCTTTTATCAAGACATCGACGAGCCGGATCCCATACTCCTCGCACTGTTTCCCCGCCTCTCGGCATATCTCTTTGGTTATGATTTCTCTGCCCTTCTCTATCGGGGTCGTCTCCTGCGACTCCAGCTCGGCTTCGCTTACACGCATCTTGCGGTTGCTGTTTCGGACCGACTCAACGAGTGGGTGGTTTGTTATCTTATCCCGCACCGTGGAATCGATTATGTCATCCAACCTCGCCAAGGCGGTATCTTCGTTCCTCACGGTCTGCAGGAACCTCAACGGATCCTCGATATACCACCTGGCGGTGGTATCAACCCATATGTACTTCTTGTCCTTGGTCGGAATCTGTTCGGGATATCCGTCCCAGGCCAAGAGTCTCCTATCGAACCGGTGGACGGACTCCACAAAAGGAAGCTTTATCCTCAAGCCCGGACCTTCACTGTACTGGACGCCCTGCTCGCGATAGGACTGCTCAAGCCGCCGGGCAAGCTCCTTTCCTCCTTTAACAGGATTGCAGATGACCTTCACGGGGTCACCGAACCTTGTTACTACGGCCTGCTCGGTTTGATCTATTATGTAAACGCTGTCGATCAGAGCCACGACGGCTATCAAGGCCGCGACGGCGACACCTGTTTTGAGGGAATCAGCTCTCTTACCTCGCATTGGGACCACCTCCCATATCCAGCTTCAGGAGTATTCCCCCTTCCGCACCCTTTTGCTCGACGATCCAACGTGTATCGAGTTCCGGGAGCACCTTGGAGAGCATCTCAATGTAAAGCCTCCGCCTGGTGATGTCCTCGGCCTTCTGATATTCGGCAAGCAGCTTCTCGAACCTGGCCGCATCTCCCTTAGCTTGATTCACGCGTTCAACGGCGTAGGCCTCGGCCTCCTTAACGGTCCTCTCCGCATCGCCTTTGGCTTTAGGTACCACTTTGTTGTATTCCTGCCATGCCTCGTTTATGAGCCTCTCCTTTTCCTGTTTCGCCTCGTTCACTTCATTGAAGGAGGGCCGCACTTTTCTCGGCGGATTGACTGATTGAAGCTTGACTGCTACAACGTCTATCCCGCAGCCGTAGTCATCCAATACCGTCTGTATCTTTTCCAAGGCTTTGCTCTGCGTGTCTGCTCTACCGATCGTTATCGCTTCGTCCACGGAGCCGTCTCCGATTATGAGCCGCATGGCCGCCTGGCAGATATCCCGCAGGGTTTTTCTTTTTTCGCGTACGTTGAACAGGTAGGCCACCGGATCCTTGATCCTGTATTGGACGACGAATTCCACGTCAACGACATTCAGGTCTCCGGTCAGCATCTGGTATTCGGACTGAAAAAGTCTTTCCACTTGGCGTGACAAGGTCCCCTCTTCGGTTAAGTTTGTATATTGTCTCGCCTCTTGGAGGATTTCACGCAGATGGGCGGGATTCGTCCTTTTCAGGTTTTCAACCCCCACGTATTCGGTTCTGATCCCGGCCTTGAGGGTCCGGAAACCGAACTCCTCTTTTTGGATCCTCTTAACGGGGACCTTTTCCGCCGTCTCCATGCCCCACGGCAACTTGAGGTGGATCCCCGGCTCCACCGTCCTGGTGTAGACGCCGAATCTCTTCACCACCGCTTTGGAGTCCGGGGGCACGGTAAAAACCGAAGAAAGAACCGTAACGGCGGCGGGAACCAGTACAAGTAACGTCTTGAACCAAAGCCCGAACTGCCGGACTACTTCCCGGATACTCTTCTGAAATTCCACCATGTTTTCCTACTCCCACCTGACTTCCGTTTTCCACACGTTGTATTGTACAGTCGATCGGCCGCCAACTTAATTTTAAAATACGTCCTGAAAGCTCACCAGCGACGCGGCAGGTGCGGCCCTTCCCCATGCCTGTTCGGCCTTGCAGCGGGCAGCCCTTTACAGAAGGGAAGCTGCCTACGACCGGGGAGGAATAGACCCCAAGTGCAACCAAAGCCGCTCGGAGACCGAGCCGCCGGTCATCTCGCCCCCAGGGGGATCTCCGGAGTCAAAAATCTGTCAAAGAGCCCGCAGAGCCTTGCTTACAGCCTGGCGCACGTAGAGTTCCTCGGGCGCTGAAGCCTTCTGCCGCAAACTCACATATAACTTGCGGGCTGAGTCTTTCTTGCCGGCTGCAGCAAGCTTTTCCGCAAGGACAAGGCATGCCTTTACGGCCTGACTCCTCTCCCAGCCTTTGCTGCCTGCAACCTGTTGCAGGAGGGTTTCCGCTGCTTCTTCCGCCCCAATGTTTGCAAGCGCCCAAGCTGCAACAACACGTAGATCTCGATCGCGGGATTTTAGGGTCTCCTTAAGCGGTTCCACCGCTTCTGCGTCCCGCAATGCACCCAGTGCCTGTGCAATATGAACTCGATTTCGACCTTTGGCTTTCGGAAGGGCTTGCCGCAGTTTCGCTGCAGCTCCGTTTCCTATCGCAACAAGCGCCTGAGCCGTATACTGCCCGAGAAAGTCATCCAGCAACTGCTCTGCCAGAGATTCAACAACCTCCGGGCCGCCCACAACCTGGAGTTCCCGAATGAAAAAGCCGCGCAGACCTTTTGACAGGCTCTGTCTTCGCACGCGTTCGGAAAGCTCTCCCACGACCCACCTGCGTTGCTCGGACATGCCCGGGCGTCCGACGTAAAGGCAGAGAGTATGAAGCAGATACTCCCGCTTATAGTTCACGTACTCAGGGTCGGTGGTCTCTTTAACCATGTCGATTAATGCTGCGACTCCCGGGCGTCCCATGGCCAAAAGCTCCTTTACGATCGCCTCGGCGGCGGCGGGATCGGGCCCTGTAAACTTGCTTTCGGCTCGGGGCTTGTCGGCGTCCGGAAGCCTCTCAACAAGCGCTGCAACCTTTTTTATCAATTCCTGCATGATTGGTCCTCCACATCACAGGTGCCAGGGAGCCCTCATGGGCTGATTGACCAGGCGGTCCGCTTCTTCGTCCCCGATGATCCGTTCTTTCTCAGGATCAAAGCGGATTTTTCTGCCGACTCGAATCGCTATATTGGCCAAGTGCATAATCGTGGCTGTACGGTGCGCCACTTCTGCATTGCCCCCGGCCTGTTTGCGCTGCCTGACGGCTTCGCCGAATTCAAGAAGAGGCTCGGGGTCGGGCATTGCCTCAAGTTTTTTGCGGTCTTCGGGACTCAAGTCGTTGATGCTTACTCCTCGAGGCTGCCTGCGGTCATAGGGCTTGCCCCATTCACGGCTTTCAAGCACAAGAGTGAACCCGTCGGCGTACCGCAGCTCCACCCAACCCCACATGCCGCAGGCTTCAGGGTGGGCGGGAGGAGCGTATGCCTCGACCTCGACAGGAGCTGTGTGATCTTTACCGAATTCGTACGTAAAAGGATCCAGAAAATGCTGGCCCATGTCACCAAGGCCGCCGCCTTCATAATCCCAGTACCCCCGGTGAGTCCCGCCGAACCGATGCGGGTGGAAGGGCTTCATAGGAGAAGGTCCCTGGTACATGTCCCAATCGAGCCAATCGGGCACGGGCCTCGGTTTTGTATTGACAAGACCGCTCCATTGTTTGACCTTGAAATTACGGTGCATGATATAAACAGCGTCGCAC
>CAZGYL010000041.1:0-15317 GCA_964529985.1 uncultured Planctomycetia bacterium
GTCGCTGTATACCTATCGACGGGATAGCCCTTCTCGCATCTTCCCCCCTCGCGCATTCCTCAAGAAAGGGGGGGGACGGGAGGGGGGATTTTAAGAGACAGCCGCAAGCCGAGCAGTCCGAGTTCACCTGAACGCTTCCGACTCTTGTCTGAGAGGCGCCTGCCCAAAGCCTTAGGTTCGACATACATCTCTCGCACTGTTCGGTCACGAACTTGAACATGATTCTACGAATCATGCACGCCTATATAGGAACTCTTTCGATTTGGGGATTATTCCTCGGCCTTTTGCTTGCTGGATCACTCCGGGCGGGGACCCTACGGGTCCCGCAGGAATATCCTTCAATCGCGGAAGCAGTGGAAGCTGCGCTTACGGGCGATGAAGTGCTTGTTTCGCCCGGGAAGTACTTACTGGCCGCTCCCCTTGTAATCGAGAAGGGGATTTCAGTACGCTCCGAGGCGGGACCCGCTTCGACGCCCCTTACCTTGGCCGCCGTGCCGGAGCCCTCCCGCGCGAAGGGCGTTATTGTCTTTGGCGCGGCGGCGGCATTTATCTTGCGGAAGGGACTGTGATGCGCCTTAGCAGCTGCATTGTGTGGGAAATCTGGGGGGGCTGTGACAAGAAAAGGCTCCGCGCGGATCAGCTTCTCATGCGTTGAAGGGCCGGAACCTCCGCGGGGGGAGGCCAACATCAACGCAGACCCACTCTTTTGCGGGTGGCCTTCTGCAGCGGTTCGGATTACGGATCAAGAGGAATTGGAGGAGGCGCTCGGTGAGTTCGATTACGGCTTAAGTGCAAACTCCCCCTGCCTGGGAGCTGGCGAAGAGGGCGCCGACATATGAGTCCTGCGCTCGTTGACCTTCTGCGCACTCAACGGGTGACTTTCACCTGAACGGAGGCTTGAACCCCGGCTCCGGGAGCCTTGAACACGTGTTTGTTGCGTGCCGGCGCCACCACTACAACCTTTTTCGGAGCCGGTGCTACCACGACCGTTCTCTTAAGGCGGCCCGGAGGCCCACCGTGAGGGTGGCCCCGCACTACCACGCATCCGGCAAGAAACATGCATACGCCTGCCGCCAGAAACGCGAGAAACCGCAAGGACGGAGTCTTCATGGGATCGGCCTCCATTTCATTCTTCCCCGTTGTAGACCTATGCTCCCGATAAAATCTCCGATGCCAGCGCCGAATAGTCAAATTTCATGCGGCGCCCGCGGCTCCTCGACGGAAAGACGTAAGTGTCAACGGGCAGGAGGCAGGCTCGCAGCTTTGCGCCGGTAGGGGCAGCACCAAGCTACGTAACAGAACCTGTCGACGACCTGGAACGGCCCTACCCGCTTCCATTTACCGGCCGAAATCTTCTCAAAGGGTGCAGCTTTGTAAGTGCACCGGATCCATGGACCTTTGACCTCGACGCTCAGGTATCCGAAACGACCGTTGTCAATGTCATCGGTCATGGGATAGACTCGAGGCGGGAAAATTTCTTTGTATGTGCAAGAGTCGTCGAGACAGCTTATTTCGTAGTTGTCAATGTAAAGAAGCTCAGGAACAGGATCCAAGGGAGCGCCGCCTGCGCCCACAATGATCTGCCGCGGCCAAATCGGGCCATGCGCTCTTGCAAAAGCCCGCGCGTACATGTGTTGGTGGCCGCAGAAGTAGAGCCTCACCCCCGCCCGGCTCAGCAAATCCCAGAATTTGTTGCGCATTACGACAGCTTCAGGATCTATCTCGCCACCCGGGGTCGGCAAAGCCTTTTGAAGATCGGGAAGCGCTTCATCTACAGAGGGAAAGGCAGGAGTATGTCCCAAGACAAAAATATGCTGGGCTCTGCAACTTTTGAGAATCGACTTAAGCCAGTCGTTCTGTACCGTTGGAACACTCGGGTCCCGGCTGAATTCGTACTGATCGATGCACACAAAAAGCGCGTTCTTATGCTTGAAAACGTAAGTCAGGCCTGTTTCGCGTAGAGGACCCGTTTGATAGGGGAGGTACGGGAAGTGGTTCTTCCAGACCCGGACCAACCCGTCTTTCTCTTCTTCGCTGTCCTTGTTCCTCGGGGTGGCTTCGTGGTTTCCGCGAATCGGAAACAGAGGGGTGTGGCCCGAAGCTCTCAGCCAGATGCTTTGCCACAAATCGAGCTCTCGGTCTAACAGATCCGGCGCGGTTACGTCATCCGCCCACTGCGTTTGTCCTTCCTTCTGTTTCTTCCACTTAGAGACAAGGTCCCCAATGTTGAGCGCGAAGTCCACCTTTTCCTTTGCTATTTGCTTTGCAAGTTCCTCCAGTACGCACACATTGACCCCCCCGTCAAGGTAGGTTCTACCACCCGGAGTCAAACCATCTTTGGGGTTTCCGCGGTTATCGCCGAAAACGGCGAATCTCCAACTCGGCAGTCCCGAACTGCCTGCTGCGAGAAGGCACAGAGCAACCAGAGCGCTTACAATTCGTCTCATGGTACGACCTCCCTTTCGCAGGAATACGGTCCCGGTTTCTACGCGCGGTGTGTTGAGAACCGCGCGGGTTTGTGTCGTTTTCTGACGACCCGTTGTACACTCAGCCAAACCACCGGCGGTTTGCCTTCATCTTTACTATTCCCTGAACCCCTGAAAAACCAACGCTCCAGAGCCGTCTTCCGCCATGGAGGGGCTTGACAGCCCACCTGTCGAATGTTCAAATAACGTCTCAATCGCGGGGGTGGTGGGCTTCGAACAGCCGAGCGGCGTGGAAAGGGCGTGTTTCCGTTCTTTGGGTACGTTTTTTTCTCGTTCGTTTTCCCTCAGGAGGCGATTATGCGGTGCAGCGTCGGAATGTGGATCGTGCTTTCAGGGCTTCTTTGGGCGGGCGGAAGCGCTTGGGCCGGTGACGCTTGCCTTGAGTGCCACCGTAAGAAGACTCCCAACATCGTTAAGGACTGGCAGCTCAGCCGCCACCAAACCGAGGGCGTTACATGCAGTGACTGCCACGGAACGGGGCACAAGGACGAAACCGATGCCAAAGCTGCGGGCATCCCCACTCCGGACGTGTGCGCGGATTGCCACAGCGAGCAGGTTGAGCAGTTTAAGCGCGGTAAGCACGCGCTTGCGTGGGCGGCAATGAAGGCCATGCCGACCTTCCACTGGCAGCCGATCGCGCTTACCGAGGGAATGAAGGGCTGCGGCGGCTGTCACAGTATCGGAGTCAAAACAAAAGAAGAGATTGCTGCTATGAGGCAGAAAGGTGCGAGCTTCGGGATAGCTTCCTGCGACGCTTGTCACACCCGGCACTTGTTTTCAGCCGAGGAGGCCGCCCAACCTCAGGCTTGCCAGACCTGTCACATGGGGTTCGACCACCCGCAGTGGGAGATGTATTCCTCCTCCAAGCATGGGGTCCGAAACAGCCTCAAGCAGCTTGACCTTCTACCCGAGTCGGCTGCGGCCCCTACCTGCCAAACGTGTCATATGCAGGACGGAGACCACGAGAACAGGACGGCTTGGGGGTTTCTGGCCGTACGGCTGCCTATGCCGAAAGATCCGAAATGGGCCGCCGACCGGACGGTGATTCTGAAGGCCTTGGGCGTTTTGGACCCGCAGGGCAAGCCTACCGCGCGGCTTGAAGTGGTGAAGAAGGCCCAGGTTGCAAGGCTCACCCAGGAAGCATGGGAAAAAGAACGCGAGAAGATGCTGCACGTGTGCAGCCGGTGCCACGCGCGGGCGTTCGCAGAGGGAGAATTGCGTAAAGGTGATCGCATGATCAAGGAGGCCGATTCACTTATGGCGGAGGCCATTCGTATTGTGGCCTCCCTTTACAAGAAAGGTGTCCTCAAAAAGCCCAAGAGTTATGCATATGCATATCCGGATCTGCTGACTTTCCATGATGCCGCAACACCGATCGAGCAGCGTCTGTTTGTAATGTTCCTCAAACATCGGATGCGTACCTTCCAGGGCGCATTTCATTCAAATCCTGATTATTCGCTTTGGTACGGCTGGAGCGCCATGCGAATGGATCTCGCTGAGATAAAGCAACTTGCCCAACAGATGCGCTCGGCGAAAGCGGCTGCAAAATAATTCGGGCGGCCTCATTGTCGGAGGCTGCATGGACTGTACGTCCCGCAAGTCAAACTATCCTTTGTAAGGTCATAACCGCACTGCGGAAAAGGATCGGGCATCGCCGGTCCGCCTGAGAAAAGATAGCCCAGTATGTAGATAACGTCGGCTATGTCCAGGTCGCCTGAGTCATTGGCATCTCCGGCTTTAAGGCAATCGGCAGTTTTGGGAGAGCTGCTGAAGAGATATTGGAGAATGGCGATCGCATCGCCTATTTCCGGCCTGCCGTTGGCATTGAAATCGCCTCTTCGGAAGCGTGCGTGATATTCGTTGTTCGGAAACCCCGGAGTAGGCCCCGGGAGAAGCCGGGACTTTGCTCCACATTCCAGCCGGCCGTATGCAGCGTCCGGCGCAAGCGGCGGGTAGGGCAAACAATCGAGCAGGGTGGGTACGGGGCCGTTCCGCAGGAGGATAACCTCCCCTCCCGAAGCGCTCAAATGGAAAGGCGCATGAAGCAGCCCATCGCCCTCTTCACCACCGCATAGAATCACGATACGCTCCCCAGGGGCTAAGCACACCCTCGAGAGGTCAAGCCACGTCTTTTTATCGAATATCTCATCAGTGAGCACTACGTTCTCGAGACAGACTCTTTCATTGCCGCAGTTAACAAGTTCAATCCAGTCCGGTGATCTCCCGTCGGAAGTCTCAAGTGACGTTTGATTGGAGGCAACTACTTCACTTATTCGAACAGTCGGCAAACCTTCAGTGGGATCGGGGACGCGCACGTGGTACAGATCGTGATGATTTCCGATATCGCCCGGCTTTGTTCTTACGTTTCCTTCGATGTCAACCGCCCTGAAATAATATTCGATCGTAGAACCGGGGGCTGCTTGAATCCTCGCGCCGTAAATGCCGTCGTCCGGCCTGCGGTCTCCGTGCATGCCGTCATCCGACATGACCTCCTGGACAAACCGGGCTTGACCTTCCACACGATAGACGACCGAAGCGAATGCTATTGCTATGTCGTCGGAAAGAGTTGCAATCGCAAAGAGCTCACCGCCGGGGGATAGGACGACGTTCTCAGGGCTCAAGAGCGGCTTTATGTTCTCGGGCATGGAATTGGCTCTGCCCATTGTAGGCACCGGGTTAAGCACAAATGAGAGGGCACCATCTGAAACACGCGCAACAGATACATCGGCTGGGACGTTCGAATATTGGACGGCATCGACGATTCTTGCTTCGGCGTCGACGAGCTCAAGCTTGGCTCCGGACCGCGGTAATCCCCGAGAAGAGAAGTAGAGAGAAGGCACGCCGGTATCGGCGTCGGGCTGATCGCCGAAAAACAAGACCAAGTACCCGTTGGGAGGCACTACAATTCCTTCAGGGAACGGGAAGATTTCCTCCTTTTCCCACTCACAAATGAGGCGCCAGCCTGTCAGATCTTCAGCGGTCTTGCCGCCGTTGAAAAGCTCAACCCAATCCGGTGTAACCTCGTTGGGCCCCAACCTGTCCACTGTCCGGTTTCCCGGCAGGACTTCATTGATTGAGATTACTCCCTCCCTCCTCGGCAAAGGAGCGGAGTCGTCGATGGGGACGACGAGCTCTTCCTCCGCGCCGTTTATAAGCGCCCAGAGCGAGTCTGACCCGACGCCCAGGATGTCCGGACGTCCATCGAGATTGAGATCAGCCACCCGTACAGCCGTAAGGCTGTAGACTTGAGAAGGCGGCAGCTTCACGAACTCTCTATTCCCAAGGCCTTTAAAAACAATGATGCTCGCCCCGCAGCGATCCCCAACCACGATGTCAGTGATTCCGTCCTCGTCCAAATCGGCGGCATCAAGCGAAACAACCCCGCGATCCGGCGCTCCGTAAATAACAGGCTTGCTGAAGGTGCCGTCTCCGTTTCCGAAAAAAAGTCCCAGTGGATCGGGTCTATCGAAAGAGAGGGCCAGCATAATGTCTGCATTGCCGTCGCCGTCAAGGTCCGCGCAATCGAGGTACCAGGGAACGAAACGCCCGGAGGCGGTAATGCTGCGGATTCCTCCCGTATACGTGTTCCCGAAGAAGGAACCGTCATTGGTGTAAAGCTTCAGATTGGAAGCAGCAATATCCAAAAGCCCGTCGCCTGTGAAGTCGGCCAGCGCGATACAAACAGGCCGGCCTCCGGGTTCCCCCGGAAGCGTTACGATCTTCGCAAACGTGCCATCACCGTTTCCACGGGCAAGTACGATCTGCCCGCGCGTAGTGCCCATAACGACATCCGGCTTTCCGTCGGCGTCCATATCCCCGGGCCGGATCCACAACGGGCGCGAGTTCTCCAAGCCCGTTCTTGTGACGGCCGGTGCCGCGAAGGAACCGTTTCCCAACCCCAGCAACGAGATCAAGACTCCCGGCGCGCCGCCTGAGAGAACGGCGCCACCCACAACAAGGTCCTGGTTACCGTCCGAATTCAGATCCACCGCTTCAACGGCAAGAAGGATCCAGGATCCGGCTTGCACAGGCAGTGGAATGCAGGTCTCCGGGCCGAAGCGTCCGTCACCCAGATTGAATCGGACTCTCAAGTCCGCCGATCTCAGGTTAGCTGTGACTACGTCGGGATAACGGTCGCCGTTGAAGTCCGCGCAGGCAAGCGCAATCGGTGTAACCCCGGTATCGTATTCATGACTCGGCCTGAGGAATCCTATCACACCTTTACTGCCGAAGAAAATCGAAACATCGCTTGAAATCCGGTTGTTTACCGCCGCATCCACAGCGCCGTCGCCGTTGAAGTCCGCAAGCACCACGTGCCGCGGACTGGTGCCGGTGCGCCAGTATCCCACCGGCCTGAACGATCCGTCGCCCAGACCGGCGAGAACCGAAATCGTATTTCGGTTTCTGTTTGTAAGAACGAGATCCAGATAGCCGTCCCCGTCCAAATCCGCAGGAGCGATGTCTCTAGGACCCTCCCCGGCGGAAATCGTAATGGGCTTTCCGAATGAACCGTTCCCTTCCCCCAGGAACACATAAAGTACGCCGCGGTCGCGGTCGGCTACGACCAAGTCGAAAGTAGCTCCTTCCGGCGGCGATCCTTCGAGCCATTGTTCATCGACGTAACCGACCGCAAACGCACGCGAGCCCCCGGGGGGAATGTGGAGTGGGGAAGCTACACTGAAAGCTCCTGCACCCACACCTTTAAAGATGCGCAACTGACTTGAGAGAAGATCGAGCACGAGAATATCCGGAAACCCGTCACCTTCCAAGTCGGTGATTTCAACGTCATACAAGCAGCCACAAAATGGGGGGCAGAGCAACTGAGGCGGGTCGAACGTGCCGTCTGCCCGGCCTTTAAGAATCCAAACCGAAGCCGCCCACTCCAGCGGAACATTTCCCTGTCTGCATGCGTTGTCGTGGTCTCCACGCGTGTGCTCGCAATCCGGTCGGCTTGCGATTACGACCAGATCGAAAAAGCCGTCCTTGTCAATATCCCCGACTGCAAGGCCGCGCGCGGGGGCTCCCAGGGCTAATAGCTGTGAGGGCTCGAAACGCCCATCGCCGGCTCCGTTCAAGATAACAACCGCTTTGCGGGCTATGTCTGCGGCGGCGGCATCCAAAAGCCCGTCGCCGTTGAAATCGGCAAGCTCTACCTCGCGAAGCGAGCCCTTTTCCAGCAATCCCCTTGCAGGTGTAAGCAGCTGTTCAGAGAAAGAGCCTCCCGGTCGGGCAAGAAGCACCGAAAGACTTCCATCCAGGTTGGCCGTGACGATGTCAGCAAGCCCATCGCCGTTTAAATCACCTGCTGCGAGGTTTTTGGGGCCTTCGGTGAAGCCGATCGGATTCCTTGCATTCGGGTCGTCCGTGTAGTAGCGCTGGACGAGATTCGGAAACAGACGTGTTGTTCCGCCGAAAGTCAGCCCTGTAAGCAGCGCCGTGGCACAGAGTGAAACAATCGGTGAGCTAAGCCATTGTGGAACTACAGCTTTGGGAAACCGCATAACAAATTCTCCTCTTGAGTCCTCCCATTTTTATAATTCCGAAGTGGCGGCGAAACTAACCAAAAGTCCAGGAAAATTGCAAAGAAGGCGAAATCAAGCACCCTTACTGTCACTATGTGACCTGAATGCGGAGCCGATCCATGAACTGTCAGGGTGCTCTCCTTGAATGTTCGGCTGCTTGCTTCTTAGGATGGTTTAGGGTTGGCCTGCTGCGGTCGGCGAAGCGGAAAGCGACGGCCCAGGGGGTGGAGTATGAGTCCCAAGGAGCTCGACGCTGGCAAGAGGGGGAGGCCCCGTAAAGATCTCCAAGCAGAAGAGGGGAAATTCCGGCCTCCCGGGGAGCCCCCAGAAGGGCACTCAGCCTCTAACTACGGTTCTTCATTGTGGGAATCCGAAACGCGCCTTGCAGATTTCGGCAACTTCGCGCTCGTCAAAGGGAAGAAGTGTCCGCGGTGCGGCCAGGCGTATTCATGGGACAAAACGCACTGCGAGGCGGATGGGGAAAGCTTGGCCGAACAATCTGTTTTCGGCGCTTGGATCGCTGATCAGATCCTTGATGCCACCACATTAAGTAAAACCTGCCGCAGGAGCTGTCCGCGCTGCGGCAGAACCTATCCTTTCGATGTAAACCGTTGTCCCGAAGACGGTGCCCTTCTTGAATGGGTTCTTAGGAGCAAAAAAGATCATGCATTCGAAGAGCCGCCCAAGGAGCTCTTGGGGCGTGTTGTCGGAGGCAAATGGAGACTTGCGGAGTTTATTTCCGGGGGCGGTTTCGGGTGGGTTTTCAAGGGCGAGAGTTTAGGGCTCCGGCACCCTGTCGCGATCAAAGTCCTTAAGGTGAATCTCGCCGGTTCGCCGCGCTACCGCGAGCGCTTTCATGCCGAGGCTACGGTCCTCTCCCAGCTTGATTATCCGCGAATCGTGCGGGTGATCGACTATGGCGAAGAAGAGGACATGCCCTACTTGGTAATGCAGTATCTACCGGAGAAACCGCTGCGAGTTTTTATTCAAGAAGATTCCCTCTCCCTCAACGATAAAGTGGAAATAATGCGTCAGGTGGCGCTTGCCCTTGCTGAAGCACATCGCCCTGATCCGAATCGGGGCGGAAAGCCCATCGTACACCTTGATTTGAAACCGGAGCATATTTTCGTCCGAAAGCAGGAGGGAGAGCTTCATGTAACGGTTATTGATTTCGGTATTGCTGAGATTCTGACAGGCGGCGGCAAAGAGGAAGATTCGAAAGGCGCTTTGCGTGTGGTGGCCGGAACGCCACCTTACATGGCACCCGAGCGATTCGACAATGCGGTCGGCCCCCTTTGTGACATTTACTCTTTCGGGATCATTTTCTATGAACTTTTGGCCGGCCGCCGCCCGTTTTGCGCAGCCGACTTCAAGCAGTTTGAGCACTGCCACCGGTACGAATTGGCCCCTCCCCTTCGCCGGGATACCAGGGGAGAGCGGATTCCAAAGGCTCTGCGCCGGCTTATAGAGCGTTGTATGGCCAAGGACCCGGCGGTCAGAGTTCAGTCGGCTGCAGCACTCGCCGCTGAGTTGCAATCGTTTTTGACGCGCACGAGATGGCAGCGTACGACAGCTGCGGCACTTGTGTTTCTTGCAGTCCTTGCAGCTGGAGCCGGAACGTACCGATTGCTTTTTCCTCCGCCCGGAGAAATGACGTTGCAGCCGCAGAATCTCGTTGAGCTTCACGCGCGAAGCGGTTCGGTCCTTGAGGCCTCCACCTCGGAGGTGGCGCATGGAGAAGCCCGGCTGGTCCGTTTGGGTGAGGCGAAACCGCTTCTCCGGGCTCCTCTTAAAGCAGGCAGAGCCGTGTTTAACTTTGAAGGCCTGAAGGACGGTGACTACGGAATGGTTCGCGTGGAAGCACGGGCAAAGAAAAACAGACTTGCTGCAAGGTCTCATGCTTTCCACCTTATCGTTGATACGCAACCGCCTGAATTTTTGCCGCTGGCCCTGGCGGGAGGCTCCGGCCGGCTTGCGGCGGGCAAGAAAGCGGACCTCTGGGTGTCAAGTTCCGACGCTCTGCTGCGAATATCCGTAAAAGAGCGTTATCCCGAGCGCGTGACCGTCCGGCTTGCAAGCGGCAGGTTAATCGGAGAGGGCATTGGGGAGGTCACCTTTCCTGCAGCACGCCTTGCCGGAGAGCGTTCTCCCGTGACCATCGCCCTCGAGGCGCTCGATAAGGCGGGCAACAGGGCGACTACGGCCGTTTCACTGAAGATTTGCGAAACTCTTGAGCTTTGGACTTTACGCTGCGCTGATCTCCCTAAGGCCAAAGCCGAGGGTAACCCAATAACGGAACTTTGGTCACATCTAAAGGCGCTGACTCTTACCGGGACCGTGCGGGGAGAACCGAAAGCAGTAACTGCAAGTATAAACGGCGGGCCGGCACGCGCAGCGGTGGTCAGAGCAGGCGAAATTTCCGGGGAATACATTTTTACATTGCCTGTTACCGGCCTAGGCGAAGGCGATAACTCGGTGAAGCTCTCGCTTGTAGACCTCCTGGGCCGGATATCGCGAGAGCACGACCTGGCGATTCACGTCAGAAGCGATCCCATTTCGCTTCAACTTAAGGCGAAAGGCCCGCGTCTCTTTGTGGTCTGCGAGAATGTTCCGGTCTCCGGCCTCCTTCAGGAGGGAAAACTCACTGTAAAGAAGAGCCTCGGGGGAGGTGATTTCGCCGCCTCAGCTTCTTTACAGGAAACCGCCGAAGGGTTTGAGCTTGAGCGGCTGGAACGCGCAGGTGACGGTCTTTATCTGCTCCAATTCCAGGGTATTGATCTTGCAGGCCGTGAGGTTACGGCGCCGGACTTATGGTGTGTGGTCGATACCACTGCGCCTGTCGTGGAGGTTCTTGAGCTTGAAGATCACCTGGGTTCGGAGCGCAAACCGGTCTTTCTTGATTCGAATGAGAAAGCCCGGGTTCGCCTGAAGGTCGAAGACGCGACACCTGTGAGGATAGAAGCAAGAATAGGTGATACGCCTCTGGTCGCAATTCCCAAAGGTCGGCAGGCGTACTTGATCGAGGTGCCGGCCGCCTGCTTGAGGCCTTTCAGGAACCGCCTGTCGATTAAGATCACCGACCATTTCGGGACCGCCCCGCCGGGCACCCTCTGGTTTCCTGGAAAAGAGGTGACAAGGAATACGGCTTTGGATGTTTACGCCATGGAGAAATCGCGCCCCGCGATACTTGCGTGTTCGCCGGACTCGGGCGAGATCAACTTTGCTCCCAAGCTTCATATTATGCTTGTAAGCGAATGGACGGCGGGTTCCGCTTTTGCAAATGGATTCAGTCTCCAAACCCTGGGAATCGGTGAAGACGGACAAGGTCTGATACTGCGTCGCTTTGAAGGAACGATAACTCCACCGCCCGAAGGGATAATAAACTATGAAGTGGTGGCTCTTCGGCCTGAAGCAGGCAAGACCACTAAGGCGGTGCGGGTTATGGTGTACCCGCGGGAGGAGCAGCCCTTCACCGTGATGATAAAGGGCATGCAGTTGACGTTTGTATTTAAACTGGTCCCGGGTACTGGGCCGTGCTTTATAAGCAGGAAGCCCGTGACGTTTGCACAATTCCAGAGGTTTGTCTCAGCTACAGGTCGGCCGTGGTCGTTTCCCGCGGATTCGCGGCCCGTCGCTCCTGTGCGCGGCGTAAGCCGGAAAGATGCAGAGGACTTTTGCGCATGGATCGGAAACAAGTGCCGATTGCCCCGAGTACGGGAGTGGAAAGCTCTTGCAGCTGCGAAGAGCACGAAGCAACTTGAGGAGCTGGGTTTCTTTCGGGTCTACGAGTGGCTGGCGGACCTTGCCCCGGACCCTCCTGCAGGAAGGCTTGCGGGCCTGCCCGCATGTGCACCTGTATATCTGCGGAATGACATTGAAAATTACCCGCTGCTTAAAAGTCCTCCTGAACACAGAGGAATCGATTTCGGCTTCAGGGTGGTTATGCCTTTCGAGGAGTTTGTGAAGCTCTTAGGGAACCCGCAATCCCAGCAGAAAGAAGCAAAACTTGAGTATGAATCTTCGCCGCGTTGAGCGTTCCATTTTCCGGGCTGCCCTGCTTGCGATCATAGGGCTGTGGGGCTGTGCGGCCTCACCGATCGATCTCCTCACACAGGCAGCGCAAGAGCCAGCCCTTCCGTTTGCCGTCTACATATCGGCTTCGAGGAGCGAAAACCCGTCCGTGCGCCTGAAGGATCTCTTTGTCACAGCCGCCCGGCGCGGGCGCACATTCAATGAGATTGTGCGCAATCCTTCTGAAGCCGACGTTCGTGTCGCCCTTCAGTTTAGAGGGGAAGAGCCGCGGTGGAGCGGCCTGGAGATGCCGAGTGCGTTGCTCAACGTATTTGCCTGGGGTGCTTTCGGGGTTCTTGCTTGGTGGCTGCCTGCTGCAAGATACGACATTGAACAGGCGGTCGTTTTGACCGTCGAGCGGGACGGGGACGAGTTATACTCCACCACTTACACAAGCCACCCCCGCGAAGTCACCTTTCGCGAGGCCTACGGCTTTGTTGCCAGTCCGGGTGCTTACCTGCTCTCTCTGGTGATACCGCCCTGTTTGTTCCCGGCCCTCGGGCTTGAACCGGAGGAAGAACGTCTGAGCGTCTTGGCTTCCAGCCGCTTTGCATCGGAAGCTGCAGCAGAGCTTGCGGTGCGTTTGAAAGCGGAACTCAAGCCTGAACGCTTATCGAGATTGGGAGAGATCGGTGTTGATCTTGTTCGATTCGACCAAAACCTGAAACGCGCCTTTTTCAAATTGTACCTTTCACCGGATGAGGGTCTCTTGCGGTTTGATGTCCTGTGCAACGGAGAGATTTCTCCCGAATGCGACCCGGCTTCTCCAAGGTTTCGAAACACTTATAACGAACTCCAAAAACTTGCCTCAGCCGCCGGAGAAGGAAAGGAAGTATCCTACGAGCTTCCGGCGCTCAGGCCCGGACGCAACCGCGTACGCGTGGTTGTTGAAGGCTTCGGCCGAAAAGCGCGCAGTTTCACTTTTATTGTGCACACTGAAGGCGGGGACTCCTCAAGCGGGGTGGGCTATGTACCGCTTCGTGGTCCTTGAAAGACACATCGCAGCCCGTGAAATAGTTCCAACAGGCCGGGAGATTATGATCGGCAGGAACCTGGATTTCCCTATAGCCTTACGCGATCGCTGGGTCTCGCGGAAGCATGCAGTGGTCCGCCGTATCAAGGACAGGCTTTGGATCGAAGACTTGGGCAGCAAGACGGGAACCTATGTGAACGGGAGACGCCTGCAACCCGGGCGAATAGTGCCGCTCAAGGACGGGGATGTAATCGTCTGCGGCGCTTCGAGCGTTGTATGTCTTTGGAGTCCTGGCCGAGAGAAAAGCCCCGGATTGATTCGGTCAAGCGATGACCAGCGGCTTGTGGCCGGGATGAACGCGCGCCTGGTGGTCTGTACCCATCAGTCGATACGCGCTTGGCCTGTTGCACGCACGTCGACTGTTGTCGGTTCGGACAAGAGCGCCGACATTACCGTTGAAGAGGAAGGGGTTGAGCCCCGCCATGTGCGGATACTCTTTGTAGGAGGCCGTTTTTATGCCGAGAACGTCTCTGAATGCGCTGGAATCGTACTTAACGGCCGCCAAATTCAAACGGAGAAACTTCCTACGAACAGCTCCCTTGTCTTCGGCTTGGCCCAAGCTCTCTTTCTTTACGATTATGAGCCGGATGGGAGACCACCTGGGGATCCAATCAATACCCTGCGTTCCAAACAATTCCGCAGATTCTTGGTGTTGAGAGCGGGGCTTTCCGCAAAACAGATCCGTCGTCTCAACACCGAAAAGCCCCGCTCGAATCTGGAACTTGGAGAATTGGCCGTGCGATTCGGATTCCTGGCGCCTGCTTTCTGGCGATCGCTTTGCGAAGCTGCACGCCTTGAGCTGCGCCCCGCGCGCTTGGGTCGCCTCGCCGGGAGCCTTTGCTTTTGGAGGCGCCGCCTATGAGAGTACGAAATGGAAACTGTTCCGGAAAGGGGCCCTTACTGGCCGCCTTGCTCTTTGCTTCGGGGCTGCTTCTTTTGGTCCCGGGCTGCGGCTTTATAACGGGTGCGGCCGCGTACTTGGGCGTCGCGGTTTCAGAGGGCGGTTCCGACGAAGAGCGGCCGCCGGCCATAGCCGGGGTGCAACCGGTACGCGTTTCCGCACTCGAGCCGTTTGAGCTTACTGTGACAGGCGAGGGTTTTGTCAGGCCCCTTCGCGCGTGGCTTCAAAGCGAAAAAGGGGAATGCAGGCTTGAGGCGTTTGAAATCGAACCTGTTGAAAGCAATTGGTTCCGCGCGCGTTTCAATCCGCGGTTTTCAGCTGATAACTGCACCGGCCCTTTTTCACTGATACTGGAGGTGGGAGGACTGAGAATCGCCCGCCGGAATGCTGTGTTTATTTCAGCGGTGCCCGTTTCCACGGCTAGGGCCTCGCTGTCCTTTGCAGGAGGCTACCAGGAAGTAGTCTCAGACCCTCGTTCCATGGTGACTGTTGACCTTGATGGAGCCGGCTGCGCCGATGAAATAGCGGTTGCAGGGGGAACCAGTAGGCAGGTACAGTTTCTGAGGTTACACGGGGATGGACATGCTGAAGTACTTGGAAGCGTCGATACTCAGGAGGAAGCCCTCAGCTTGACTGTGCTTGACAAGGGTACGGTCGGTAAGTTCGCCGCAGCTTCAGGTGACGGTGCCGCAACGGCAGGGGAAGGCGTAGCTGTTGCTACAAGAACCGGGGTGCTTGTGATTTATCTTGATGGAAACGGGGCGTTTCGGGCCCGGTGGTCGCCTATTGACCTCGATCCACCCGAGGGAAGGCGCTTTATCGCAGCCGGCGACTTTGATGCGGAAAGTACTGCTTCGGGGGAACGACTGTGCGATGATCTGGTGATTGCAACGGAAGACGAAGAGGAAATTCTTCTCTTTTTCGATTTCGGACTTTCCGGCGAAGTACTTCGATTCCGCCCGCCGTCTGTAGATCCCCAGGTGCGGGATATTGCAGTGGTTGATCTGAACCTGGACGGTTACGACGAGCTTGTGACGGTTTCGAAGTCCAGGGGAAGGTTGGATTACTACTTGAATTGCGCCGCAGAAGGTGGAGGCCGGAAGCTTGTTTATCTGCGCGAAAAAGCAGCGGGAAAGGGGCCTGAGGCCCTTGCAGTCGGGAATCTCTGGGATTTCCAATTTTGGGACGAGTATCCTGACGTTGTAGTAACCAAAGGCGCCGACGAGGTGAAGGCTGTATTCACCGAAGGCTTTCAACAAAGCGAGACCGGGATAACCTTACTTCTGGGTTCTGCGAGCCGCTCC
>CAZGYL010000042.1:0-15292 GCA_964529985.1 uncultured Planctomycetia bacterium
TCCTTGCATATCTCCGTCCGGAGGCAGCGCAGCATCCGCGGGCACAAAGTAATCAATGTGCTGGTCCTCCACCGCAACTCCGACAGCACGCAGGCAATCGGGACATCCTGACCCTCCGAGGGACGGGCTCACACATTCCGGACAATTTTCGCTGAAATAGATTGTCACCCTGTAGATTCCGGTCTCAACGGGAATCCTGTACTTGATGTCACCAGCCCGCACTCTCGCTGTTTCAAAAATCTCAGCCGGAAGCTCGCTGTCTTCAAGCCCGGAAACATCAACCGGTTGATCCGAGACCAACGTCCCTCCCGGACCGCCCTCGACCGCAAGGAACCCCTCAGCAGCGACCCACACTCTGCCCATGGTGTCAACAACATCCGCACCGCCGCAGTTCAAGTACAGTTCGCTTGCAAAGAGGCGCCCTGCAAAAAAAGAGATACACGCCGAAAGTAGAAATGAAGGGCAGAAAATTCGTGCCGGCATGAGATCTTCCTCCCTTTCGCACGGTTCGACCCTATGCCGGCCGCCGTACAGTTTCAGCGACCCGGCACCTGCCTCCACCGCCCGTTCATTCTACGGAAAGTTTCCCTCGGTGCGGACAAATTTTTCTCTAAGACTCTGCAAGGCTCGTCCACTGTCACACAGTGCCGCACAAAAGCGACCTCACGGCGCCGGCGGCGGAATCGGGCGGCGTTACGGGCCGTTTACTGCTTACTCAAAGTGCTGTAAAGTTATGCCCCGACGCTCGGGACGGTGAGCGGCACATTCTTCGGCCCCGCTGCACCGAAAGGAGAATATATGACCGCACAACCGGCGCTCGGTGTACTGCTTCATGCAGCAGGCGGTTTCGCCGCCGGTACCTTCTACCTGCCCTTTCGAGGGGTCCGCTCCTGGGCATGGGAGAGCTATTGGCTCGCCGGCGGTTTTTTCAGCTGGATTGTGGCTCCGTGGTGCCTGGCCTATGCCTTGTGTCCGCGTTTGCTGGAGGTTCTCAAATCCGCACCCCCTCAAAGCCTTCTTTGGTGTTACGTCTTCGGGGTCTTGTGGGGGATCGGCGGCCTTACCTTCGGCCTGTCCATGCGCTACCTGGGTATGTCGCTGGGCTATGCCATGTCGCTGGGGTTCTGCGCCACTTTCGGCACCCTCCTGCCTCCGGTTTTCCACGGCGAATTTGCAGGACTTCTGGGGAAGCTCTCCGGTCAGGTCACTGTTGGAGGAGTAGCGGTCTGCTGCCTCGGCATTGCGGCCTGCGGTTGGGCCGGCATGCGGAAAGAGCGGGAGGTCTCAGAAGAAATCAAGAAAAGTGCGATTCAAGAATTCGCGTTTTTCAAGGGCCTGTGGGTCGCTGTGTTTGCAGGCGTTATGAGCGCCTGCATGGCCTTTGCGTTTCAAGCAGGGAAGGGAATCGCTCAAACAGCTGAAGCAGCAGGCACGGCACCTATTTTCCGAAACTTTCCGGTCCTCGTCGTCGCATTGGCAGGAGGCTTCACAACCAATCTCTTGTGGTGCGTGTTCTTACACCTGAAAAACGGCACGGCGAGGGATTACGTGAAAGGGCCGCCTGCACGCCTCCTTCTCAACTACCTGTTCTCCGCCTGTGCAGGTGTCACATGGTACTTCCAATTCTTCTTCTACAGTATGGGCACTACCAAAATGGGGAAGTACGATTTTTCGAGTTGGTCGATCCACATGGCCTTTATAATCGTCTTCAGCAACCTCTGGGGGCTGCTCTTGCATGAATGGCGGGGAACGGAAAGAACCACGCGGCAGTGGATCGGCTTCGGAATTTTTCTACTCCTCGCCTCAATCGCCGTAGTAGGTTTCGGCAACTATCTGGCCTCTTTGAACCGCTGAAACCGTTTCTCTTGATTTTACAACCGCGTTTTTTTATGGTTGAACTTACGCACGAAGAAAAACGCGTTTCCCGGAGGCCCAGAGAATGAAAACAAAAAAAGGCGTTTTGAAAGCCGAAATCGGACGGCGGAGTTTTCTTGCAGCCCTCGGACTTCTTGCACTTGAGGGAAAGGCGTCTTCAGTATCGGCTGGGAAATCCTCAAGGAAGATTCTCATAGCCGCGCGCGACCACCACCTGAAAGCGAAAGGAGTCCGGGATACATGGGAGGCCGCCAAGAGTATAGGCCTGGAGGGGATCGAAGCATGGATGGACATCAACCGCAATTGCTCCTACCTTCTCCTGTCGGGCTCTCCCGTCACGCTTAAAGACAAGTCCTCTCTGCAGGCGCTTTCCGAAAGATGCCGTGCAAGCGGGATCAAGATTACGGCTTTCTGCCTGCCCAACCGCTTTGACAGAAGGCCCAAGGAAGAGCTCACGTGGCTGATAGATACCATTGAGTACGCCGCTGAGCTTGAGATTCCCGCGGTAAGAATCGACGTCGTCCCAGGCAAGAACTGGGGCGACGAAAAGGAATTCCTCAAACTTGCAGCCGGCATCATCAAAAAAGCTCTCAAGGCTACCTCAGGCCTGCCCGTCCGCCTCGGCGTTGAGAATCACGGACGCGTTACAAACAGGCCGGAGTTCCTGAGCGCGCTTTTCGAGGAAGTCGGCTCCACGCGATTCGGCCTTACGCTGGATACAGGCAATTTCTACTGGTATGGTTTTCCTCTCAATGAGCTTTACAAGATCTACGAGAGGTTCGCCCGCAGAGTTTTTCACACCCATATAAAGAGCATCAATTACCCGCATGACAAAGAAAACACGCGCAGGCCCATAGGCTGGCAGTACGGCAAATGGTGCGCCCCCATTTACGAAGGGGACATTGATTTTCGAAGAGTCTATCGAATTCTCAAGAAAGCCGGCTACAGCAACGACTTGTGTATCGAGGATGAAGCTCTGGGTAAATTCCCGGAGGAGGACCGAATGGGCGTGCTCAGAAAAGAGGTCGAGTTTCTCAGGAGAATAAGAGAAGCCGAGGCCTAATCACCACCCGGCCTTGAAGCCAGGTCGAAGACAGATACGGCAAGCGGGTTTCTCCACACAAAGCCGAGCGCCCCGCCGTGCGGTCCGGCACGGGTAAGAGCCCCGCTGGGAAGAAGGAGCTGCAAATCAGGAGAGCGCAAGCGGCGGCCGCTTGCAGGGTCAAGTACGCTGAAACCGGCTGCAGAGCCGGGGCCTTTCTTCAGAACGATCCCTCCTCCTGCCTCAGTCTGCACGATCGGAATCAGATCGGGATCGGGCCTGTGGGGCTCGAAGGCGAAAAAGGGGATGCCCTCGATCCGATCCTCCCACCCTTTTTCGACCACCTCCCTGCGACATGCAAAGCGAATACGGCCGCCGCGGGTTCTAACGCGATATACGGGAACCGGCAGGCGCACGCGTGGATCCGCCAGATCCAGTCGATACATGATTTGGTTGTAGTCATAACGCGCAGTAGGCGTCTGCGTCCGCGAAAATGTATGACTGTAAGTGCCTTCGAAATAGATTACTCGGCCGCCGTCCTTGTCAAGGAACCCGTGGTGGACAGGGTTGTAGAAAGAATATCGATCATGGGTTACAACCTTTCTCGCGTAAACCCAAGGGCCTACCGGTGAATCCGCCTCCGCGTACCAGATCTCACCCAGGAAGGACGATTCGCCTCCTTTCTCACATGCGATCAGAATCCACCGCTTTCGGTAATCATTCCAGCGTACCGTGCCTGCATGCACATTAAGCCGCCGCCCTGTAAGCACGTCGCGCACCCCAAGCCAACCCTCCCCCTTTCCCAGCACCCCCCCCTTTTGAAGTTCCCGCTGGCGCTCCGTTCCAAACGGCACTCCGAGCCTCCTCCAGACGTAACGCGGCAAACCTTTCTGATCACGCTCGGCCTTAAGCTCTGCAGGCTCATAGCTCTTACCGGCAAAACAGCTGTAAACCTCGTAGCTTGAAGGATCCTTGATTGCAGCAAGCGTAGCTGGAACCCGGACGTTGGGGAAAGGGCTCGGGTGAGGCTGTCCGAAGTAAAAATACTCCCTGCCGCCGGTCCTCACGCGGATCGGATGGCCCCGCAGGTAGCACTCCCATTTAAGATCGAACCGCACCACGGGTTCAAAGACATTGCGTTTGTCGTTATAGAGGCAAAGGCCGCGTTCAAGGCAGGTCCCCAAGTCTTTCATGCGGCTGTACTGAGCGACCAACCGCGTACGCCCGTGCTCATCCGATACAGTAATAAAGCCTTCCAGCCAAACCACTCCGCGCCCGGGAAGCGGGCACATCGGCTTGACGAAGCCTTTGCCATCTTCGAAATACTTAAGCTCGATACCGCGGTCCGGATTCAGCCCTTCACCGGGAAGAGCCGACGTGGCACCCGTCGTATGGAAATTCCCCAAAGGATGAGAAGCCCTCAGTGTATCGCCCCAGAACCAAAAAATCTTCCCCCGGTACGGCACGGCGAAAACGGAATCCTGCCCGAGGACCCCGGCGTTAAGGAGCGCCTCTTTGATCGGAGCTTTCCGGCCCAAGAGCACTGTATCGCGATAAATGCCCGCGCCTGTTATTCGATAAAGCCGCTCAGCTACATTGACCCGCGTAATTGCAACCCGCTTGAACCCCCCCGGCTTCAGTTTGACACTGAATCCCCGAAAACCGAATCCCCCGGCCCGAAAGCTGTATCCGTGCGAACGCACGAAGAAAAAGACACGCTTGCCCATAAGGCCCGGCTCGTAGACAGCTGCAAAGCCGTTGCTGTCGGTTACATAACGAATGTTATGTACCGTCCGGAGCTCAACAAGCGGAACCCCCCTTCCTGTCTGCGAATCGCAAACCTGAATGGCAAAAAATCTGCATGGCGAACTGCTGCAGACCGCAGGTACCGCAAAAAGCACGAGAGAAAGGCAGACTCGCATCGGCGTACAAAACGCGTTCCGACCGGAAGTCAACATGTTTCACCGCCTGACAACACGGAAGCCTTCCGCCGCGGCCCCGGAAATCCAACACGCCCCCATTCTACTCGGCTCTCAATCGGAGTAAAACACTTCAATGGGCCCCTTGACTACACCCGCGGCACGATCTGAAGGGACGTCCGTTCAGCGACGCATTGACAGCACGGCCGCTCTTTCCGTAAATTGACAGCACGGCCGCTTTTTGCGTAAAGTTACCGAGAGCCGCAAGCAGGAGCCGCCCCTTTTGCAGCCCTGCCGCTTAAAGAGCCTAAAGTCGGAGGAGCCCTATGAGTGGAAGAACGTTCGTTACAACTCGCCTTTCAGTTGCCTTGCTCACAGTCTTAATGTCCCTTTTGCTGTCTGCCTCGAATCCCTGCAGCGCAAACGCTCCGCCTTTCAAGCTGACTGCGGACGGAAAGGTAGTGCGCGAGATCAAGATCACGGGAAAATACCTGCTCATACCTATTTCAAACAAAGGGAAGCGGGGCAGGCTCACCGTCACCGTGGAAGGAGAGCTTGTTCACAATCTCGATTGCGATTTTCCCGCCCGCAAAGACGACATTGACTGGTGGACGTACCTCAATATGGAAGAATACCGCGGAAAACAGGCTCGGGTTGTTGCAAAGGCGCCCCCCGAAATCTGTGCTCTTTTCGAGTCGGCCGACAGAATACGCAACCTACTGCCTCTTTATGACGAACCGCTCCGGCCGCAGTTCCATTTCAGTCAAAAACGCGGCTGGAACAACGACCCGAACGGCATGTTTTACTACGACGGCGTATATCACCTTTTCTGGCAGTGCAACCCGGGAGGACGCAACTGGGCCAACATGTACTGGGGACATGCGACCACCCCCGATATGGTCCACTGGACCGAACAGGATCGAGCTCTGCGCCCCTTTGGAGACGGTGTGAAGAGCAGGCACCGCAGCATGGCGGTCCGAAATTGCTTTTCAGGCAGTGGTAACGTCGACAAGTACAACACAGCGGGCTGGCAAAAAGGGAAGGAAAAAACTCTGGTTCTCGCTTTCACCGATACAGGCTGTGGAGAAGCCCTTGCCTACTCAACCGATCGCGGTAAGACTTGGACCTACTGGAGCGGAAATCCGATCATCAGGCACCGCGGCAGAGACCCCAACCTCACGTGGTACGAACCCGGCAAACACTGGGTTATAGCGGTTTATGACGAGGATCCAAAGCTCGGGCGCAATATTGCGTTTTATATAAGCAAAGATCTTAAGCACTGGGAGCTCACAAGCAAAATCCCCGGCTATTTCGAATGCCCTGAGCTCCTCCGGCTTCCGGTAGACGGCGACAGGACAAACACCCGGTGGGTGCTTTTTGCAGCGGATGCGAGATACGCAGTGGGCAGCTTCGACGGCAAACGCTTCGTTCCCGAGCATAAAGGCAAATACCGGTTGCATTGGGGTGCTTATTACGCTTCACAATGCTTCAGCAACAGTCCGGACGGACGGGCGGTTCAAATCGGCTGGGCGAGGATCAACATGCCGGGGATGCCGTTCAACCAGACATTCAGCTTGCCTGTGAATCTGACCCTGAGAACCACCCCCCAAGGGATCAGGCTTTTTGCTAATCCGATAAAGGAGCTCAGGCGACTCCGCAAGCCGGACCCGAAAGTGGTTGAAAACAAAGTTCTGGGGCCTCGGACTCCTGCTGTCGCCATCAAAGTCCAAGGCAGGCTTTTTGATATCCTCGTGACTCTGAAGAGAGGAACCGCTGACAAAGCCGTACTTTCTTTCGGCAAGAACAAGGTTGTTTACGATTTCGAAGCAAAGAAACTCGATGAAATGCCTCTTGAGCCGAAAAACGGAACGGTCAGGATCCGGGTTCTCGTCGACAGGCCCATGTACGAAGTTGTCGGAGGTGCCGGTGCCTGCTACAAAACATGCGCACGCCGGGACATGGGCAAGCCGATAGATACCATTTCCCTTTCAGCGGAAGGCGGCACGCTGAGCGTTCGTTCTCTTACCGTTTACAGCATGCGCTCGATCTGGAAAGAGTCCCTCAGGCCGTAGTTGCTTTACTTTCCGCAAAGTGCCGGATCGAAAACGCATGTACCCAGGGTGTCGTTTGTAGGATCAGGACCGCAAATGCCGCCGGCCGGTTCCGGCAGAGCACCGACACCGCCGAAAAGATAGCCGAGCAGAGCTATGGCGTCGGCTACGTTTACCTTTCCGTCGTCATTGCAGTCCACAGCGTCCGGGCATTCGGGCTCTGGTGCCCCGCCGAAAAGATAGCCCAAAAGCGCAACTGCATCCGCGATATTCACCTTTCCGTCCTGATTGGCTTCCCCGCGGTAAAAGACCTCAAGCTCCGCACCTCCGATTACGACCATGCAGCTACTCTTAACCGAATAGAACATGCCTCTCCTGCCCACGACCGTGTAGGAGTGAGTGCCCTCGGACTGGTTCTCAAGGAGCGCTTCGGTGGCATCTCCGGGCAAAGTAAGGCGCACAGCGTCACCTTCTCTGACCTCGATCTCGTCATAATCGATTTCGTTGGCCCAGGTAAGTACGACCGAATCGCCCTGCGCCGTGCAACTCAGGTTCCGGGGGCCTTCGGGAGCTATCGGGCTTTCCGGGAAATACTCACCGTACTTCACCTTTATGAAATCGATCTCAATGGCTCCGTCCTCGTCGGTTGAAAGCAAACCCATGCATATCGCAGTAAAAGGTATGGTTTGGTCGGCTAAAACCTTCTCCTCCCACCTGTCAAGCTGGGTGCGCCAATCAGGGCGGACAGGCACAGTGGCGCCGTTCAAAAACAGGTGATTGTGGAAGTAGCCGCTGTCGTCTGCATCTTCCAGGGTAACCCACACAGAGACCCAGTCTCCGGGCTTCAAACCGGCGATATCTCCTCCGTCCGAAAGGTCCAGGACGTCGCCGTTCAGGGACATTGCCCAAGATCTTGATCGCTCTTCGCCCTCCGGGCTTTGAGGGTCTCCGTCGTAATAGCAGACCATGATCTGGCCGCGGTTTGAACTCCGGGTGGGTTCGCCGTTAGGAGGATCAGCCACATCCTTAGGATCGGGCGTCAGCCTGAAGCGCACGTAAAGCGTAATCCCGGCGGAAAGCCGTCCGGCCTTGTACTCTTCACCAGGTGGGTCAAGAAGGTGTGCAAAGTATATCTTGCGGTTTGAAGGATCACGATAACCCACGTCTCTGGGATCCCCTGCATCTTCGATCGAGAGGGTCTTGATGGTCTGGCCCTCCAAGCCCTGACTCGGCCGCTCGAGGATTTCAACGCCTCCCGGAGCACGCACTTCAGCTGCACCCGGCGGAGTCGTATCGCCCGGTGCTGACCCGTCCCAGTGGTCGGTCTGATTGGATCTGATCCACGTACCGTCAAGAGCCCCCTCAACGCCTTTCTCCGGCACGTAGCGATCCATCGGATTAGTCTCGGGATCGTGTGCGTCCGGGTTATAGACGTAGTCCCAACCGCCCGGCGGATCCAGGTAAGGACGATCCGGACCTGTCATAATGACTCTGCGGGGAGTGGTGGGCGGGCATGGATTTCCCTGCTGCGGGATAAACGTAATCTCGTACCTCACCTCACCGTCGTCAGGGGTCAGCGTCTCGTCCCAGAATTCCGTTGCAGTCGGATCCAAGGAGGCCAAGGGCTGTCCGTCACGCGCGATCTCAATCGCCTGAAGGGGCTCAGGCGGCAGTTCCCAAGTTACGTGGGCTGCAGGAGGAACGCGGTCGTACTCTATCGCCGCATGGCTCGTAATACCGGGGCAGTTGTTTACAACGCACACTGGAGCAAAGGATTCCTCGCCGCCCGCAACGCCCCTGACCGCATAGCTCCATGCCGCGCGGCCCACGTCGTTTGTACTGTAAGTGAGAGCCGTGCCCTCAAGAGTAGCTATGACCTGCCCCTCCCTCAGGATCTCGATCGACTCGTAAGCAACACCCTCGGGGATCTCCCAGGTCATTGTGAGCTGCGGGGGATCAACCGAACGGTCCAAACTGCACGAAAGAGCTTGAGGAGGCAAAATTTTATCACCGGGTCGCAAGAATCCGGCCTTGTACCCGATGTAGTCAAGCTCCATGGCACCGGGCGAGCCTGTAACAGGGAGTCCGAAGGCGATGTAATCATCGGGTGTCGTCCCTTCTTCATCACCGGAGGGCGGATCTTGTACGTCCTGGGCGAATGCAGGCGTGGAGCTTCCGTTCAGATAGAGTTCGACGCGGAAGACCTCGGGCCCTATGCGGGCCACCGCAAGCCAGGTGCTTAAAAAGGCGGTCGGAGAATCCGGAAGTGGAATCTCGTACCTTTCCATGAGGATCAGCTTCCCTTCATCGGTTATGGAAAGAGAAGCGTTTACTTGATCCTGATCCACGACGCTTATCATCCCTTTACCGTCGTCTACAAATCCTTGGCCCCGCCAGTTTTTCCCTTCTCCGGTTTCAACGTCGCTCGGATCCGGTTTGAGCCTCCAGCGTGCTATGAGAGTCATACCCTTGTTCACACTTGCCGTGCTTGTTGAATCGGGTTTGGGATAAGTGCCGCGATAAAAGTAAATGGATTGGTTTGCTGGAGAATCCCAGGCGAAGTTGAAAGGATTACCTGCTTCCTCTGTTGTGTCTCCCGCAACCTCGATCGAGAGAACCGTCGCTTGCCCTCCATCTTCCCCGAGCCCCTCATAAGCAACGATTTCAGCTCCACCGGGAGCAGCGCCCTGAGGATCACCGGTATCATATTCTCCAGGTGCGCTTCCGTCCCAAAAATAAGTCTCAGTACCACCCAGCCAGGAGCCGTCAAGAAGTCCTTCGGTCACGGCGCCCGCCCTGAAGGTATGAGCGTCCTGTCCCGGATCAGCCTCATAAATATAATCCCAGCCTCCCGGAGGATCCTGCCAGCCCCCGCGGCCGAAAAGCACCCCGGCGTAAGTCAAACAAAGACCGGCAAGTAAAACTTTTGCCCGTATCATAGTGTTTCCTTTCCTCCTGAAAGGCGCGCAAACCCGTCACTTGGGGACCAAAGCCGGAAGGTCCAACCCTGAGTCCCAAATCCGAAGCAGCCGCTTGAGAAAAGCGGCTGCAAAGCGAACAACACGCCATAGAAGGCCCGCTACAAAATGTGATTGTAAAGGTGCGCCGCACCAAACACAAGCACGCGCGCGCAGGGGGAGATTTTATCTGAAACTCTATTGTGATCCGCTCAAAGAACGGCGGGGTGCCAAACTTAAGCCCACTATCTCTGAATGGCTGCGTAAATAAATCCGGTCCTTTACGATGGCGGGGTGTGACCACATTTCAGGCTCAAGATCCTCCGCCGGTTCGAAAACCGTCAGGATCTTCGGTTGGGCCGTCTTCTCAGGCCGTGCGGGAAGAAGGGCGAGTTTCCCCGACTTAAGCCCCACAATCACGTGACCGTTGCCGGCGATAATGGAACTGTGATCGCAGAAGATCTCGCGATCACTCTTCCAAATGCACCGCAAACCTCGGGCCGCTTCCAGACAGAAAAGCCCCTCATAGCAGCTTGCCCATACTGTTCCCTCCGCCAGGGTCGGGCTTGTGGTGTTGGGTGTCAATTCCTCGAAAACAGCTACAGGCTCCGGGACAATCCGGCCGGCCGAGTCGAATCCGTAAAGACGGGTTCCGTTGTTCTCGGTCGCAAGCAGTAGTTTATCTCCGATGACGACAGGGGTGGGAACGTTGAAATCGCCGTCTTCAGGCGGTGTGAGCTTCCAAAGGCGCTTTCCCGTTCTTAGGTCCCAACCACCGGCGCTCGTTTTGTCGTATCCGACGATTTGTCGAAGTCCGCCGAATACGGCGACTATCAAATTGCCGTAGGCGATACCCGCAGTCGCGGTGCGCCAGATTTCTTCCGCTGTTCCGGCGTCTATCGCCACCAAGTTGGCCCCCGGTGCTGTAGTTTGAATAATCAGCCTTCCGTCGACCAAAAGCGGAGTACCGCAGAAACCCCACGTCGGCAGCTTACCTCCCCACCTTTTAAGTATGTTGAACTTCCATATTACCTTACCGCTCTTAAGCTCAACGCAGTGCAGGTCACCCAGGGCTCCCAGCAGATAGACTCTCCGACCTGCGATCACCGGGGTCGCCCGCGGCGCTGAAGTGTAATCCATCTCCGCCTCCGCAGGATACTCAAGGCGCCACACCTCGGTGCCGTCGGAGGCCCTCAAGCACAGCCAAAGATCCTTTTTACCGTCGGCGGATTTGTCCGAGAAAATTACGAGGCTTTCTGTGGCGGCTATTCCCCCGAGGCTCTGCCCCTCCGTCCGCCGCCGCCATACGACTTGCTGCTCCTCGGGCAGGGCGGCCGGAACGTAAGGGCTGTATGCGTCACGTCGTCTCCCGCCGCGCCAATCTATCCACCCGGCGTCTTTTCGACGTTCCGCTCGCATTTCGGTTACACGAGGCTGTGAAGCGCCGGGAGGTGTTGAATCCGCTTTCGAGGCTTTCACACGGGAAGTCTTACTTTCTTCTTTGAGCTCTTTCGACACTCGAACGATATCGACGAAACCTTCTTTGCTTTCGAGTTTCTTCAAAAGCTCCCTGTTTCGCTTGACCGAAAAGAACGCCTTCTTCAACCTGTCGATAGAGAGGTTCCACGCTCTCGAGGTGACGAATACGCCGATGAAAGGGAGCCCGCGAGTCCTTCCTATGACTCTCAACGAACCTTTCTTTATCGTTTTGCAGCCTTCAAGCAGCGGGAGCGCGTAACTTGAAATGACGGCCGAGTCCGCCCGCCCCCGCACCACGTCCTGAGCCGCTACGCTACAGGTCGCACGGACCTCAAGCGGTTTCTTGACCGCAACGCCAGCTTTTCTCAAAGCTTCAAGCGCTGCGCGGTGCTTTTCCTCTGTTTCTTCAGGGCCGAAGAGAATCGTACGGCCTTTCAGATCGCTTATTTTCCGCGCCTTATCCTCTGCACGCACAACAAAAAGCCCGTAGAAAAACACCGAGCCCGTCCTATCGGTGAGGGCTGCGATGCGAAGAAGCGGCAACTTCAGTTCCCGCGCCTGCCACCGCACCACGCTTGTTTTCCCTATGATAATGTCCGGATACCTACCGATACGCTTGCGTACGGTGTCGATCGAGCCCCCGAACTCCACATTCGTCTGACAATGAAGCTGAAACGACAGGTAAGCCGCAAGTGCCTGGTAATTGCGCTGGGCGTATCCTTCGACACAATCGCAGGCATTCTCAAGAGCCAGCGGATCGAGAACCGCGATGTAGATCGGGTCAGCCCGGCCGAAAGGTAGGGGCGGATCCTGCGCGAGACAGATCCAGGTCCAAGTGAGTACGAAAAGAATCCCCGCAAAAGACGGTGTGAGACGTGTAGATCTTCTCATTCCCTGCCCCTGAGCGCCCACCCGTTGCAACGAAGCTATCGCGACGCGGTTCCGGCGGCCTTTTTTCTCACAAGCCGGATTATATTCCTGCCTGTATCAAGCATGTAGATCTTCTCACAGGCCTTGTTTACGGCAACAGTCACTCGGACACAACCCCGAATACCCTTGCAGGTACCCATGTGGGCGATGAATTTACCTTCCGGGGTGAATTTCTTCACGCAGCGCCCCTCGGACTCCGCCGTATACAGAAAGCCCCGACTGTCGAAGCACACATTCTTGGGCTCGCAACAGCCGTCGAATCCGTTGTCCCCTTTCTTTCGGTGGCGCTTGCCGAAGCTCCCGAGCTTCCGGCCGTTCCGGTCGTACTTCACAACTTTGAAACGCGTATTAGCTGCTACGTAGATGACTCCGTCCTTAAGGGCGAAATCCAACTGGCCGCAACACCCGCTCAGCCCCCTGATAATCAGCTTCTGCTTCTTAAGTTTTTCATCAAGACGATATATGGCGTATCCCGTACGCCTTCTCACGCACACGAAAATATCTTTGCCCCAGACTCCCACGCAGGTCGTGGTGTCGCCCTTCAGGCGCGCCTCTCGAAGGACCTTTCCGTTCTTCTCCAGAAGCGCGATCTTCCCGGCTCCCGATACCACCACTTTCCCGTCCGGGCGGCAGGCGACGGCTTGAGGAGTGAAATCCAACTTCCACGTTACAAGCAGCTTGTCAGCCGGGCTTATGATCATTATCCGTTTCCGCGCGCCGTCGCAGACCACAAAATTGTCCTGAGCATCCAGGCAGTAATTGGTCAGATCTTTGCATCTGGTCTCTTTGCTTACGCATATGTTACCTGGGGAGTCCCAATCATCTTTGAATCGCTTCACCTTCAGAATGACTTCTCTGCCTTTTTCAACAGAAAAAATCTCACGCCCCCGTTCATATTCACTGTTGAATTGCGGGCCGGCGTACCACAGGGCGACGTAGCGAAGTCCGTTGCATACAGACTTAAGCTCAAAGGTCCCGCTTTCGCTTGCTTTGAATAGCCTGGACGTTGGAAGATTCTCTACAAACACCATCTGGCCGTTTATAAAAGGTAGTACCTGGAACCTCAAGCCCCGGGCCGGCGTTCCATCCTCGCATACGGCTTTACCCCTGATGGTGATCGTCGGCTCAAGGGATACGGTGATCTCCTTGGTATTAGGCTTTACTCTGACCAGCTTCGCCAGAGTCGAATCCCGCGAGACCACAAGAAGCTCGAAATTCTCGTTTTCAGGCGCTGTTTTAAGAAGGAACCTGCCTTCCCGATCGGTTTGCACCAGAGGGGTATAGTTCGCAAAAAGCACTCTTGCCTTCCGAACCGGCCTGCCGTACGGGTCTACGACCTTACCCGCAAGGGTGTAGGTCCAACGGACTTTGATTTTGAGTACGACGTCTTCCTCGTCCTTTGTTATCTTCCGAAACAGTACTTCTTCCGATGCCTCTTTGCGAAGCCACTCTATATCGATCAGATAGTTTTTCTTCGCACCGAATCTCCAATACACGGCTATTTCGCTCCCGGCTTCAACTCTTACACTGAAGCGCCCTTTCTCATCGGTCTCAACGGCCAGCCTTTCAAGCTCCTCACTTCCCTCCGTCTTCTTCATGAGGTAAAAGCCCGCGCCGGGAACCGGCCGCCCCGTGCCTATGTCGACGACTTTACCGGCGAAGACGACCTTCTTCCCCCGTCGGCTCCCCTGCTCTTTCCCCGCCGCTGTGCCGGATAAGAAAACAAGCGCCGCCGGAAGCAGAAAAAACAGAGCTTTTTCCCAGGGCCGGTGAGTCTCATTTTCTCCGATCTCCTTATTCTCGCATCTCCTTATTCAAAATAATTTCAACAAGCGCATATTCTATCCGGGCCCCGCGCCCGAAGCAACAAAATTACCGGGAGCGCTGGTACTTCCAAGCTCGATCTCCAAGAGTCCTCCCGAACGACAAGGCCCTTGTGTTGAAAGTCAAGCTTCAGAAGTAAAAACGCCGGAGTGCGGCTGCCGGAAGCTTCTATTTACTTCCTTCTCACACTCCCGGTATAATACCTCTCGGGCCGTAAAGAGTTCGGCTGGAGAAAAGCACAATGCGCATTCGAAGTTCGGTCTTCTGCTTCCTACTCGCTGTCATAGTTCAAGTTAGGGCCGGTCCGATCATAGCCGACTTCTCCTGCATAAAGAAATTCCCGGATATTCCTTCCGCGGCGCTACGGCAGGCAAGCGAGCTCCACCTGATGTTCCGTCATGCTTCGGTCGGCATGACCATCAACAACGCACTCGATTGCCTTCAAGGGACCCGGGACCACCCTGAAGTCTGCCGGACTTTCCCCGACTACAGGTACGACCGCCGCAACTGGAGCTTTCAAGCGCGGCCCAACGCCGGCTGGTACGGGAAAATCGACGATTTTGTAGAACATGTGCGTGCGGAAGCCGACAAATACGACGTCTTTTCGTTCAAGTTCTGTTTTCTCGACGGGTTGGACGGCCTCAGGGAACCCTGTGGCAGCCCGTACTCCGAGCAGCAGGTTGAAAAGGCATGGGCCTATCTGCGCGACAATATGGAGGCGCTGGAGGCTGAGTTCCCTGAAAAGGTCTTTGTATGGTGCACAATTCCACTTACACAAGTCGGACAGTTGTGCACGGAAGTGCTCAATGAACGCATCCGTGCGTATGTCAGCGAACATGATAAGGTGCTCTTTGACATCGCTGATATAGAAGCGCGCGACGCCCAGGGCGTCCTCCAGGAAAACGCCCAGGGCTGGGAGACCGCCTGCCAGGCCTTCTGCGGCGAGCAGCGCCCCGGCGCTCAGGCTTGCCACCCGAACTGGGACGGAAGCATCCGCATTGCAAAAGCCTTGTGGTACCTTATGGCCCGAGTGGCAGGCTGGCGGGAAAGCCCGCCTGGAAAAGCATTTGTCAGAGGAGATGCGAACACCGACGGCAAAGTGGACATAAGCGACGGCGTCACCGTTCTTTTATACCTTTTTGCAGGTCAAGGGCCTCTGCCTTGCGACGATTCAAGCGACGCAAACGATGACGGGAAGATAGATATAAGCGATGC
>CAZGYL010000043.1:0-15179 GCA_964529985.1 uncultured Planctomycetia bacterium
CGGGCGATGTACGGTGCATGGGACTACCTTAAGAATGTCAAAAAACTTTACCCGAATCATGCGATTGTGTGGGCGGCTTATGTGGCGGGGAAACGCGAGTCGCGCCGCCTGCTCGGCGATATAGTGCTTACCAAGGAGGATTTGACCTCGGGCCGCCGGTTTCCCGACGGTTGTGTGCCCGCCACATGGAAGATCGACCTGCACTTGCCGGATCCGCGTTACGTGGATCGATTCGGCGCTGATGCATTTATCTCGCGCGCTTATTACACGGATTATCCGAGACCCTATTGGATCCCGTACAGGTGCCTTTATTCGCGGAATATCGAAAATCTCTTTATGGCCGGGCGTGATATAAGTGTCACCCATGAGGCTCTCGGGGCTGTGAGGGTTCAGAGAACGACCGGAATGATGGGAGAGATAGTGGGCATGGCGGCATGGATCTGCTGCAAGCGGGGAGTAAATCCGAGAGGGGTCTACAGGCAGCATCTTGAGGAGCTGAAAGAACTTATGCGCAGGGGAGTAGGCAAGGCTTCGCTGCGGCGCCCGGCCGGGGCGGGCCGGAGGGCCGAAACGCGCATGAAGTGAGCCCGAAAGGCCTTGCAGGCCGCCCCGGCGTGTCCCGGAGCCGGAGGGCATGGTTTTCAAACCGCCGGCTTGCATGTGCGGAAATTTCCTTGCTTTCACCCGACTCAGCAGGTAGGCTGCCTTTAAGAAGAGAGAGGATCTGCACCGTGCCGGAGCCGGGCGGTGGGGAGGGAACTTATGGCAAAGCATGAGGATGTTCTTCTGGGACGGGTGATTCTTAAGAAGGGTTGGCTGAGCAAGGAGGCGATCCTAAGAGCTCTTTCGGAAGTTGAGAAAATCAGGAGCCACGACCCCAAGATAACTCTTGCCGATTACCTCGGCGTAAAAGAAATCCTTACCTGGGATCAAATTTCCGAAGCTCGGAAAGCGGTTCAGTTGCTGGTGCAACAGACAGATGCCGCCAAAGTGCACGCGCATGCTGCCGGGCGGCCGGTTTCCCGCAAAAGTGCCGCAACAAGACGCAGTTCGGATTCACGGCGCAGGCCGACCGCGCCGCACCGTCGCGGCGCTGTTACTCATGTCCGCGGTGTTCGGGATTCTCATGCTTTGAGGAGGAGAAAAAGGTCCAATGCCGCCCCGGTGGTTGCCTTGGTTGCTGCTGCGTGCGTTTTGGTTATGGTTCTGTTTTTCGTCATGTCGTCTGAGTCCGGGCAGGCTCCACAAAACCCTGGGCCCTCGAGCGCTTCCGCCGGAAAAGAGTCTCCGCCCCCGTCGGCGACCGCGTACGAAGAGAAAATCGCTTACGATGGATTGAGGCGGCAGGGAATAGAGCCGGCGGAGCGGTTGGCCAGGGCTCAGAACTTCTTGAAGCGCTATCCGAATTCCATATTTGCGGGGGAAGTCAGGAGAATCGCTGAAACTGCCAGAGCCGAGGTTGAAACCAAGGCGGAGGTTGCGTACCAGAACCTTGAGCGCGAATTCCGCACGGCCTTTGAAAAGCACGCATTTTCAGACCTGATAAGAAAGCTTCATGCTTTTGCGGAACGGTTCAAAGGGACTCAGGCGGCTCAACGTGCGCTCCTTGCGGTGGAGGACGTCAAGCGCAAGTGGGCCCGTGCTGCTGCTGAGAAACTCGATGAGATAGAAGTGCTTGCGGAAAGTGGAAACATACAGGAGGCTATCTCCGCAACAAAGGACTTGCTTGTATGGTGCGATTCGGCTCATGCCGGTATGGCGCAGTTGAAGCTTCAGGAGCTTGTGCAGCGCAGCAGTGCCGTAGCAAGCGCTGTAAGATCGGAGCCCCGTAGTTCCACCGAGCCGGAGGTTGTGGTCGCAGGCGCAGAGGATCTTTTCGGCCCGAGCAGCGGGGAAGAAACAACGCAAAGTGCTGCGAAGGAAAGCCCTGCTGAGCCTGAGACGCAGCAGGCCGCTTCGCCGTCTCAAAGCACCGGGGAAAGCGCGACCGTAGCTTCGAAGGAGGTTCAGGACGACTATAGTGATCTTTTCGGGCCGGATGCTTCCGAAGACCTCTTCGGGGAGGAGACCACAGTTAAGGTAAGCGGCCCCCGACACCCGCTTGCCGTTGCGGTTGAGAAGCAGGGGAAGAAGAAAGTCGAGAAAGAACTCGCCCGGGTTTTCAATTGCACGGCGGTGGAGGTGCTTAAAGACGGGCGGGTGAAGATCGGCTACGATTTCTCCACACGGGAAACACGCCTTGCCAAAGACTGGAGGCCGCGGATCGGCCGCAAGGGGCGCATAAGGTGGTCCGTAGATTGGGAAGGGGATCTGCACAGGATCTTTTACGGAGTACGGATTTCTGAAAAAGGCTTGCTGATCGCCGACATCCCTCTTCAGGAGAAGTTCAGTGTGGAGCTGAGCTTCAACAACCCTTCAACGCCTACCAAGCGTACGCGAATGATCGTGGGTGTTTTGGACGAGAAAAACAAAATGTGGTACGGCACCGACTTCGGAGCGGCGGTCAGAGCGGATGCCAAAGGTGTCGTAAAAGAGTCGAACGGGCACCGTGAAGTGCCCGAGGCGCTGACGATCAGGTGGTACCGGGTGGACTACGAGGATGGAAAGATTACCACTCACATGGCGCTTGCCGGCGGCCGCGGCGGCGGTATCGGGTTTATCTTTCAGTTCGAACCGAACTACCGGAAGACAGGAGAGCTTGCAGTGCCCAAAAACCTGCGCGACGTTAAACCGGGAATTCTTTTCTACGCCACGGTGGGCACGATCGGGCAGGTACGGATAACCGGATTCGTTGATCCCGATTGGCTCCGAGAGCGCGTGGCCGCCACCGGCGCCGATCTTGATCTGGATGTCATTAAACTCGATGAGATCTGAACCCGGCCGCGCGGTGTCGCGCGGCAGGTGGTGGGGGCCTGGCGCGAGGGGGCGTTTTCACGTATGCTATCGTGCCAGGTAGGTGTCAGGTGTTTTCAGTTTAAGGAGGAACGGACGATGAAGTTGTTGCGACTGTTACTGATTTGTGTTTTGGCCGTTGGGTTTGCAGGAGCTCCTCTCGGGTGCTCAAGGGAGGAACAGGCCCAACAAAAGCCCCCGCAGGTGGAAAAGAAGGAAGCACCTAAGGGCGAAACGCCTGCTCCGGAAACCAAGAAAGAGGAAGCCAAGAAAGCTTCCAAGGAATCGACCACAAAGTAAGCAGGTGATCCGGCGGTGCGGGTTCGGCTCAAAAGCACCGGGCCCGCACCGGTCCCGCCGTCAGGTCGCTTCGGCCTCACTGAGGATAGACTGAAGATCCACAGGGGCTCCGATTACCACATCACCCACACGGCGACCCGCCGAGAGCGAACGATCAACACCCTCGCCCATCAGTGTAGCCCGAACCCCATCTTCGGCGGTGGCCGCTTCGGGAAGGCGGCCGCTTTCCAATTCCGCGTTGAGGGCGGCGCGGTCACCGCGACGCGCTCGGTGCACGATGCGCAACGCTTCGCCGATACTCTCAACGCCGTAACCGGCCCAACCGCGGGAGGTACGCCGCAGGAACATGGGGTTTACGAAACGGTGCTCTTTAGGCTCTGTTACAACGAAGCCGCGCCTTGAGGAGTCGACCTCCACTTCGCCTGAGGTGAATTGCAGATAAATTCCTTGACGGGTCAGCAAGGGTGCGCTTTCAGGCAAGTTCCACGAGGTGAAGACGGTTACGGCGGCGCCGTTTTCAAAAACGAAATCCGCCTTGACGGCATCGTATGTGGGGATTCCCCGCGCTTTCAGTACCTGGCTGTACCCGACGGCCCGGACCTCAGCGGGCTCGCAGCCCGTAAGGTAGCGGATGAGATCGTAAAAGTGCACCCCGAGGAACCAATTCGGGGAGCTCTTTCGCGCAAGATCCGAGCGGAAGAATCCTCCTGCCGGCACGCTGATAGCGTCTTGCATCCACGCCCAACCGAACTGTAAGGGACCGTAGCGGCCGGCCAGTATGCGGCGCCGCGCTTCTTGGTGGCAGGGGTCGTAGCGCTTGTGGAAGTCGACAAGCACGATGCGTCCGGCTTCAGCGGCCCTGCGGGCTATAAGCTGTGCTTCGGCGGTCTTCATGGTAAGAGGTTTTTCCACAAGGACATCGCAGCCCGCCGCCAGGGAATCAAGAACAATCTCAGTATGTGTGTGGTCCGGCGTTACAACAACCACCGCTTCGAGATCGGTCTTTTTGAGCATCTCGCGGTGCTCGTTGAAACGGGCGCCGACGCCGTACCGATCGGCCAGCGAATGCAACCTTTCTTCGTTGCGGTCACAGAACGCGGCCACTTCGATGAAATCAGCGTACGGGCTTTCGAAATAAGCCGGGAAGTGGGCGATCTCAACAAAGGCTCCTAATCCCACGACACCGATTCTCAGCTTTTGCTCGCTCATGGCTTCTTACTTCTCGTCTCTCTTCAGAATCCCTTCGGCGGTAAGGCGCTCGTACACCTCCCCAGGCAGGTGAGAAACGTTCTTTTCCTCTGGAAAAGTCCTGCTCCGTACCGATTCCACAAAGGCTTTTACGGCCTCGGTTGCGTGTTCCCGAAGCGATGCGAAACGCTTTGTGTGCCGGAACAGGCGGGGCGTGATTCCGAGAATATCGTTTACGACCTGCACCTCGCCGTCCAGCCCGCGTCCCGATCCTATCCCGATCACGACCGCGCTCACGCGGCTCCGGATCGCATGGCTCAGCTCTTCGGGGACCAACTCAAGGACAAGCAACGCGACTCCGGCCTCATCCAGCGCTTGAGCGTCCTGGAGCAGCTTCCGCGCTTCGTCGCAGGTTTTCCCGACCACGCGCCCCCGGGGTCCTGCGCTTTGCGGGGTAAACCCGATGTGGCCGCAGACCTCAATACCCGCCTCTCTGAGCGCTTTGACCTGAGGTACGACCTCTTTGCCGCCCTCCAGTTTCACTCCGTCAGCGCCTTCGCGCAGAAAGCGCCGCGCGTTTGAGAGCGCCGCTTGCGGGGTTTCGTAACTCCGATAGGGCATGTCCACGAGGAGAAAGGCCTCCTTCACACCACGCCTGACCGCGCGCAGGTGGTGGACCATATCCTCCATAGTGACCTGCTCGACCGATTCGTACCCCAGAACATTGGTCCCCACACTGTCGCCCACGAAAACGATATCCACACCGCACGCATCCTCGATGCACGCGGTCGGGAAATCGTAGCAGGTGAGCATCACAACCGGCTCACCTTTTTCCTTCTTGTGCAGGAGGTCTCGTATGGTAACAGGCATACCGCCTATTGTAGCCGCGAACCTGACAAGGGCGAGATCCCGGAGGGACGGGCTTTCGGAAGCTGAGACCCGCCCCGAGCGGCCTTGATGGGCCCGTTCGGCTGCAGGTAGCATTGCCTGACGCGAGCCGAAAGAAACCTTTTTGAGCACTGAGGAGGCAGGTGTGGTTGAAAAATACGCTTTGGGCATTGACTACGGAACGAACAGCGTGCGTGCGCTTGTTGTGAATGTTGCAACGGGCGAAGAGGTGGGGACCTGCGTTGCGCCTTACCGCAGCGGGGACGAAGGCGTGATTACCGACCCCAGGGATCATAACCTGGCGCGCCAGAACCCCATGGATTGGCTTGTAGGGCTTGAGGAATCGGTTCGGGGCGCTATTGAGCAGGCCCGCTCCACACCCGGGTTTGCTCCGGAGTACATTATAGGCATTGGGGTGGACACAACGGGCTCAACGCCTCTACCTGTTGATGAGAAACTCACCCCGCTCTGCTTCCACGATGAGTTCAAAGACAATTTGAATGCTCTGGCCTGGCTGTGGAAGGACCATACTTCGGCCGACGAAGCCGCCCGAATCACCGAGGCCGCCCGAAAGCTGAGGCCTCAGTATTTGGCCAAGTGCGGGGGCACTTATTCCTCGGAGTGGTTCTTCTCAAAGATTCTGCATTGCCTCCGAGTGGATAGGAAGGTCTTTGAGGCGGCATACACGTGGATTGAATTCGTCGATTACATTCCTGCGGTTATGGCCGGGCTTCAAGATCCGCGTTCCCTTAAGCCCAGTGTTTGTGCCGCCGGCCACAAGGCGATGTACAACGAGAGCTGGGGAGGATTACCTGATAAGGAGTTTCTAACCGCGCTTGATCCCGCCCTGGGTGCGTTGAGGGATCGGCTTTATGACAAAGCTTATCCGGCGGATGTCGAGGCGGGGCGGCTTTGCGCGGAATGGGCGGAAAAGCTGAATCTGCCTCGAGGGCTTCCGATTGCCGTGGGAGCGTTTGATGCACACCTCGGAGGTGTAGGATCGGGAGTGGCTCCGGGAGTGCTTGTCAAGATTATCGGAACTTCGACTTGCGATATAACCGTGGCGCCGCGCGGCGCTCAGGTGCCGGACATTCCGGGTGTTTGTGGAATCGTCGACGGCTCGGTGCTTCCCGGTTATCTGGGCATTGAGGCCGGTCAGAGTGCCGTCGGAGACATTTTCAACTGGTTTGTGAAATATGTATGTGAGGGATCGGGTGACCTTCACGAGCGGCTCACTGCCGAAGCAGAAGCCCTCAAGCCGGGTCAAAGCGGACTTCTTGCTTTGGACTGGAATAACGGCAATCGGACCATTCTTGTAGATCCGCGCCTTACCGGCTTGCTTGTAGGGCAGACTCTGCATACCACGCGCGCCGAGATATATCGCGCGCTTATTGAAGGAACCGCATTCGGCGCGCGCACGATCGTGGAAAGGATCCGGGAGTACGGGGTGCCCGTGGATAAGGTTGTTTGCTGCGGAGGAATCGCGGAGAAGAATCCGCTTCTCATGCAGATCTACGCGGATGTCACGGGAATGTCCATGGAGATTTCCCGATCGGCTCAAACCTGCGCGCTGGGTGCGGCTATCTTCGGGGCGGTTGTGGCCGGGCCCGAGGCGGGAGGTTACAAAACCGCGGAAGAGGCTCAGAAAGCCATGTGCGGTGTCAAGGAGAAAGTTTACAAACCGATTCCCGAACATAAGAAGGTGTATGACGAGCTGTACGGCTTGTATCGAAAATTGCACGACTGCTTCGGCGTACCGGGGCATTCCGAAGATCTTTCGCATCTCATGAAAGATCTCCTTGCTGTTAAGGAGCGTGCTTGAGTCCGGAGCGGATGTCTGCAGTCAGGAGGTCGCATGCTCAAGGAACTTCGAGGTGCGGTCTGGGAGGCGAACATGCTGCTCTCCCGCTCGGGACTTGCTCCCGGCACCTGGGGAAATGCAAGCGGGATCGACAGAGAGCGGGGCATTGTGGCCATAAAGGCGAGCGGAGTTCCCTATGAGCGGATGACTGCGGGGATGATCGTTCTTGTTGACTTGGAGGGCCGGGTCGTTTCCGGAGATCTCAAGCCTTCTTCAGATACGCCCACCCATATTGTGCTTTATCGCGCTTTCCCGCATATAGGCGGCGTTGCACACACTCATTCGCAGGCGGCAACCGCGTTTGCTCAAGCCTGCCGCCCGATACCGTGCTTGGGAACAACTCATGCCGATCATTTCGACGGGGATGTTCCTGTGACACGTTTTTTGAACTCCGGGGAAACGGCCGGGGACTACGAGGCCGCCACAGGGAAAGTAATAGTAGAGACATTTACAGCCGCCCAGGTGGATCCGATGCGTGTTCCGGCGGTTCTCGTAGCCGGGCACGGGCCTTTCACATGGGGAAAGGACGCCCGAGACGCGGTTGAGAACGCAATAGCGCTTGAGGCTGTCGCGGCTATGGCTCTCGGCACACTCTCCCTCTCGGGCGGCTCTGTTAACAGAATTCCCGATTACCTGTTGCGGAAGCATTTTGACAGGAAGCACGGCCCCGGGGCTTACTACGGCCAGCGATAGACCTTTTGTGGCAACTTTCCCGCCGGTTCGATTCGCGTGAGAGCCGGCGGGCATACGGTCCGGGGGCTGACATGGGTGAATGGGGAACAGCTCTTTGCGCGGGATGCTTGCTCCCAAAAAGGACACGAGAAGTCGAAAGCTTTCAAGAACGTACCAAGGGTCTTAGGCGTTTATTCGCCTCAAAGCCAACAACGGGATAGCGGCTTCCCGCGCATTGCTTAATTAAGAGGAGAGCGTCTCCGCTATCATCTGCAGGGCTTCTTCAAAGCTCGAGGCGACAGGGATAATGTGCCCGACGCCAAGCAGGTCGAAGATCTCGCGGACCTCGGTACGCGGCCTCACGATCGCCACCGTGCCTCCCCTTGCCTGAGCCCTTCCCGCAGCACCCACAAAGACACCCACCCCGGCGCTTGAAACATACTGGAGCTCGGCAAGGTCGACTAAAACCGTTGCATGGCCCTGCTCGAAGAGCTCGTTCAAGGCTTTCTCGAGCTGCTGGAAATTGTAGGCGTTAAGTGTGCCGGCCACCTTGAGGACCGGTATACCCCCTTGCGGCTCCGCCGGAGTTATTGATACGCTCTCGCTTACCACTGTGCGTGAAAGCCCTTTCTTGGTTGCCTCTTCCGAGGAATTCGGCCGCCAATACACGGCCCCCCGAACCGATTCTGTACGTTCGGCGGGCCCGAGAATTATAGCATCCGCACCCGGCCGGGGCAGGCGACGTTCCGGCAGGCCGGCATGCTTGTTGGGCCGCGCGCGCTGGGATACCATTGCTCCACGTCGGGCTTTGTCGGGAAAAACCGCCGCGGAACGGCGGGAAGGATCGAGCAAAGCGCTGGTTCGGGCCATGAAAATAGTTGTAACTTCCGACACCCACCTTCCTGAAAGAGGTGCAGCTCTTCCTGCCGAACTCGAAAAAGCTTTGGAAGGGGCCGATATGGTTTTGCATGCGGGTGATTTCACAAGCCACGCGGCCCTTGAGCTTTTTCAAGGATATCGGAATTTCGTAGGGGTACACGGCAATATGGATTCCCCGCCGGTACGAAGGGCCCTCAAGCGTTTTGAGACGGTTGAGATCGAAGGTATTCGGATCGGTATCGTGCACGGGTGGGGCGCGCCTGATCAACTGCCCCGGGTCTTGCTTGATACGTACAAGCATGAGAACCTGCAGGTACTTGTGTTCGGTCACTCGCACCGGGCGCTGAACGAGCAATCCGGGGAAGTGCTGCTCTTCAATCCGGGAAGTCCTACAGACACCGTGTTTGCTCCGTACCAGTCGTTCGGAGTTCTGAACTTGGAGGGCGGAGCGGTTCGAGGAGAAATCATTAGACTGTAGAGGCCTGGGTTCGGACCGTTCCGAGAAGTCTCCCCTCTTTTCTTTGTTTGTTGAAGTAAGAGCTCGGGAGCATCAAAGTGAAGCGAGTCTTGATTATTGCAGGCTCTGACTCGGGCGGTGGTGCCGGAATACAGGCGGATCTCAAAACCGTGAGCGCTTTCGGCGCTTGGGGAAGCACCGTCGTAACCGCTCTTACCGCGCAAAACACTCAAGGCGTAAAGAGTATCCACCCTGTACCTCCTTCGTTTGTGGCCGAACAGATAAAAGCGGTGCTTGAAGATATCGGCGCAGACTCGGTTAAAGTCGGAATGCTTGGAAACGCAGAGGTTGTGCATACGGTGGCTGAGCTCGTTAGAGGCCTCCGCCCCATAGTTGTTGACCCGGTTATGATCGCAAAAGGCGGGGCGCGACTTCTCGAACCTCAAGCCGTCTCCGCGCTGAAAAGCGAGCTCCTGCCCCTGGCGACGGTCCTTACGCCTAATATTCCCGAGGCCGAAGCCCTAAGCGGACGCACGATCAGGTCCATTGCAGATATGGAGTCGGCGGCCGAATCGCTGCGCAGGTCGCTTTCGATCGAGGCGGTGCTCATAAAGGGCGGCCATTTGGAGGGGGAGGAGGTTTGCGATGTTTTGGTAACAGCTGAAGGATCGAAACGTTGGGTCGGCCCGCGGCTTGCAACCCGCAATACCCACGGAACAGGCTGCACCCTGAGCTCGGCATTGGCTGCTTTGCTGGCTGAAGGGATTGAACTTAAGGAGGCTGCAGGCAGGGCCGTTTCTTTTGTTCGACTTGCCATGAAGTCCGGTCCCGCGATAGGCGGGGGACACCGGCCGCTTGATCAGCTCGCGTCCTTGAAGCGTGAGGCTCAACGTTACGCAATCACCGAAGCTCTTGGGGACGCGCTGAGCCGCCTCCAGTCGCTTCCCTTTCATGTGCTCGTTCCTGAGGTACAGAGTAACCTGGCTTTCGCCCTTCCTTTCGCCGAAAGTCCTGAAGATGTCGCTGCGTTTCCCGGAAGAATCATTAAGGTCGGAAAGCGTATCACGGCCCCTGCGCCTCCGGCCTTCGGAGGCTCCCGCCATGTAGCAAAGGTCGTTCTTACGGCAATGCGGTTTGATCCCGAGCTGCGTTGTTGTTGCAATATCCGTTACGGCGCGGACGTGTTACGCTGGATCGAGCAAGCGGGGCTCAGTAGCGCCCGATTCGACAGGAAAAACGAACCGCCCGAAGTCAAGGCAAGGGAAGGTGCGACGCTTGAGTGGGGCACCGCCGAAGCGCTTCGATCGGCCGGCGGTGCCGTGGACGTGATTTACGACGAGGGCGATATCGGCAAAGAGCCGATGGTGCGGGTCCTGGGCACGGATCCCGCCTCTGTGGTTGAAAAGATCGAAAAAATTCTTGCCGCTTCCCACCCGGCCGCCGGCACTTAAGAATTTAGTCGCCGTCCTCCTGCTCCTGCTTGTTTTCTCTGCGAAGCGGCAGGTCTTTCGGATCTTGCTGCGGCCTTTCCTCCTGGCCCATGCGTTCGCGGCGGATCTTCTCAAAGACTTCTTCAAGCTCCTGCATGCGCTCGGCGGTTTCGTCGAGCTTAAACTTAAGAATGGGCGTATTGCGGGTTTGAAGCGCCTTGCCTAACCGCCGCTGAATGTAAGGGCGTGAATGCTCGATGGCCGCCATGGTGCGGTTCTTCTCGGATTGGCTTCCCAATACGGAGATGAGGATCGTGGCTTCCTTTACGTCCGGTGTGACCCTTGCTTCCAGCACGGTGACAAACCCGATCCGCGGATCCTTAAGCTCATAAAGTATCACCTGGCTTACGATTTCACGGATCCGCTCTGCGATTCTTGCCAAACGACGGATCTTGCGGTCACTTGTCGGTCTTCCCTCTTCCATCATAACCTTCACCCCTTTCGGTCTGGAGGCCGTTTCCCCGGTGCCCCCGGGGTGGTCGAGTGCGCTCTACAGCGTGCGCCGTTTGGCTACTACGCGGAAGCACTCGAGGATGTCGCCTTCGCGAATGTCATCGAAGTCTGCGATTTTTATACCGCATTCGAATCCTTCGCGTACTTCCTTGACATCCTCTTTGCCCCGCCGCAATGAACCGATCTCGCCTGTGTGGACCACCTCGCCGTCCCGCTTGACCCTGACTTGGTCGTTGCGGCCCACCGTGCCGTCGAGAACCACGCAGCCGGCGATATTACCGATTCTCGAAGAGCGGAAGATCTGGCGTACTTCGGCATGACCGCGGATCTCCTCCTCGTAAATCGGAGACAGGCGGTCTTCAAGAGCTGATTTCACATCGTCAAGCAGGTTATAAATCACATTGTAACTGCGTATCTGCACCCCGCGTTCTTCAGCCACATTACGCGCGCGTTCGTCCGTCGGAACGTTGAAGGCAAGTACGATCGCTTTCGAGGCCTCTGCAAGCACCACGTCGTTCTCGCTTACCATGCCCACTGCGGCATGGAGGATCTTTACCGAAACCTCGTCGGTCCCCAGGCCCGCGAGCTGCCCGCTGAGCGCCTCCACGGAGCCCTTGGTATCCGCCTTGAGGACTAAGCGCAGCTCCTTGTCTTCAGATTCTTTGATCCGCTCAAAAAGGTTCTCCAAGGTGATCTTCTGCTCGCGCTGGGCCCGTTCTTCTTCGCGAAGCTGCTGGTACCTGCGTTCCGCGATGGCTTCGGCGAGCTCCGGATCGCGAAGCACATAAAATCGGTCGCCGGCCTCAGGCACCCTGCAAAGACCCATTACATCAACCGGAGTGGCCGGTCCGGCCTCTTTGACGGGTTTCCCCGTGGTGGTGGACCAGAGCCCGCGTACGCGGCCGTGGGCCGTTCCGCACAAAGCGTAGTCGCCGACTCGCAGTGTGCCGTTCTGAACCAAAACCGTCGCTATGATGCCGCGGCCGGGAGAAGACCTTGCTTCAAGAACGGTACCGATCGCCTCCCGCTCCGGATTGGCCCGCAGCTCCATGACCTCTCCCATAAGGTGGATGGTCTCCAGCAGGTCGTTTATCCCCTGGCCGGTAAGCGCTGAAACCTCCACCATTTCGGTCTCCCCGCCCCAATCGCGGGGCAGGAGCCCCAGCTCGGAGAGGCGCTGCTTGGTACGCAGTGGGTTGGCGGTCGGCAGATCTATCTTGTTGATCGCCACAATAAGGCCCACCCCTGCGGCTTTGATATGGCTTATGGCCTCCTCCGTCTGAGGCATGGGCCCATCATCGGCCGCAACCACCAGCACCGCGATATCGGTGACATTGGCGCCACGCGCGCGCATTCGGGTGAAAGCTGCGTGGCCGGGTGTATCCACAAAGGTTATGGGATAAGGCTGCTCGATCTGGTACGCGGAAATATGCTGCGTTATTCCGCCGTGCTCGCGTTCGTGGACGTTTGTGTGGCGAATGTAATCCAGGATTGAAGTCTTGCCGTGATCCACATGCCCCAACAGGGTGACCACAGGCCGGCGAGGGCGCAGGAGCTCGGGAGGATCCTTACGCTCCTCGATCTCTTTCAACGGCGCTTCAAGGTCCTTTCCCTTCCGTATTTCCAGATCAATGTTGAATTCGATGGCTAAGGTCTCCAGAGCGTCTTCATCGAGGTGACTGTTGGCGTTGACGACTTGCTTCCGGAGCAAGAAGAACTTGATGATATCAGCCTGGCGTATCCCGGATTTGACAGAAAATTCCTTGACAGTGACCGGCAGGCTGACAACTACTTTTTCGGGCCGCTTGACCGGGACGGCCTGGGGCTGTTTGGGTTTGGGGTAACGGAGGACCGGAACCTTTTCCTCCTTCCACGTTTCCTCCTCATAGTCCTTCGGGAAGAAGCGCACCTTGCCCTTCTGACCGCGGCGCAGGCCCGGCTTTGGAGGCGCTCCTGGTTCAGGCTCGGCCACCCGCCCTGCCTCGCGCACCCTTTCAGCCCCTGCGCGACGGCGCTCAGCCTGACGCGCCGGCGGGCGTGAAAGCGGTGTTGCAGGCTTTGTTATCAGAGGCTTGGGCCCGCCCAGGCGGTCGGTAACGCTGATGACCCGACGCGGTTTGCGGGGCTCTTTGGGCGGCGGAGCCTTCTTGGGAGGCGCCTCGGCAGGTGGGGTTTCGGCCGCTTCCCTTCTGTCCTTTTCTGCAGCCGCTTTGCGCTCCTTTTCTTCCACCGGCGGAGGGGCTGTTTCAGTGGCTGCTGCGGCCGATTCGATCTTCGCGGCCTCGCGGGGTGCTTTCTCTTCTTCGGCCGGCTTTGCTTCAACTTGCTGGGGCTGCTCTTCAGCTACCGCCGCCGGCACTTGAGTTTGAGGAGCCGGTTGAGCTTGGGCTGCGGTACGCTTCTGGAGCGATTCCCGCAGTTGCTGGAGCTTGTCGCGACTCCTGCGCAGGATTTCTGCTATTTCCTTGCAGAGTAGGGCGAGGTCGTCGACCCTTTTCTCAACACCGGCGACTTTTGCGCTCAGCTCGTCCGGGGGCGCTTCGGCCGGCGCAACCACGGCCGGTTCGGTTTTCCTGCGGCGCCGCGCCTTGCGAGGCTTGGCTTTGGGAGGTGCCGCAGGCGCAGAGTCCCCGTTGCCTCCCGCACTGAAGAGTGAGCGAGCCAGATCCTCGTCCTGCTTGCTGAGCGCGGCCAAGTGGTTGTTGATTGCAACACCTTTCTCGGCAAGGCGGCTCATAAGGTCCTTGCTTGAAACGCCTAACTCTCTGGCCAGCTCGTACAGTCTCATACTCACAAAGTATCCGTTGTTGCGCCGTGGGGGGCCGATAACAGGCCGTGCAGCGCGACACAGCCCCCCTCGGCTGTGTTTATTTTCCGTTTTGATTGCAACTTAGGACGACGCGGTGTTTGAGGCCGAAGGCTGCTGGGCGTCGGGCTCGTCAGGGGATTGCCCTCCACCCGAAACCTGTGACGCCTCGGTCGGGACGTCCGCGTCGGTTTTTTGCTCGCCTTCGGCAGGCTCTTGAGCGCCGGTTTCCACAAGTTCTTCCGGCCGCCGGGACTCGGACTCAGCCGATTGATCCTCCTGCGACTCGGCCTGCTTTTGAAGCTGCGGCTCAGCAGGGACGCGTTCTTCGGTCTCGCCCTCAGGCGGGGCTTCAGAAACTGCCTGTTCTCCGGCGGAGCCCTCAGCCGGTTCCGCCTGGGTTTCTTCTGCAGCTTCTTCTTCCTGCACAGCCGCCTCCTCGGGCCCCTGCGACTCCTGTTGCTCTTCCCGGCTCACGCTGCGGGCTGCGCCTACAACCTCACCGATCTCTTCACCCTGCTCGACGTCTTCGGTCCTCAGTCTTTCGATATCCTCCTTGGAAACCGCCACTATGTCGATGTCCCAGTTAAGCAGCTGCGAGGCGAGGCGCACGTTCTGGCCCCGCCGCCCGATCGCCACCGACTGCTGCTCGGGGGTGACGTAAACCCGCACGCGCCGATTATCGTAGTCGAGATCCAGTGAAACGATATCAGAAGGCCGCAAGGGCTTAAGGGCACTCACAATCAGCATTTCGTCGGAGCCCTGCCAGGGTACGATTTCGATTTTTTCGCCGAAGAGCTCTTCGCGAATGCTCTTAACACGGCAACCCCGTACCCCGACGCATGCTCCCACACAATCGACGTTTTCATCCGAGCTGGCAACCGCGATCTTGGTACGTTGGCCGGGCTCGCGGGCAAGGTTGATGACCTCAATGGTGCCGTCGCGGATCTCCGGAACTTCAAGCTCAAAAAGGGCGCGGACGAACGCAGGATCGCGTCTGCTCAGGATAATCCGCACCTGACTTCCGTCGCGCACCACGTCCCGCACCAACGCCTTGAGGCGGTCTCCGACCCTGAAGCGCTCCGAAGGGACCTGCTCGCTTCGAGGGATTATTCCTTCGGTCCTCTGGAGGTTGACCACAATCGTGGATCCTTCGTAGCGCTGGACCGTCCCTGAGACAAGGGTTCCTATCTTGCCTACGAATTCCCGGTAAATAACCTCGCGGGCGGCTTCCCGGATTTTCTGGAACAGGACCTGTTTTCCCGTTTGGGCGGCCAGGCGGCCCAGCTGCTC
>CAZGYL010000044.1:0-15100 GCA_964529985.1 uncultured Planctomycetia bacterium
GCCACGAAGAGCAAGAGGCTGTACGGTCGCGGCATACAGGGCGGGCCGGCTCCTTGCCTCGCACCAAAATCTCTCCGCCATCCACTCCCGTATTCATTGGACGAGGCACTTATGGGGCCCTGTGCGTTGTCGCAGCGAATCTTGGGAACGGCAAACCGGTTTCTGGAGCGGGCTCTGCTCCAGCGCTTCCGGCTCGGGGACGAGGCGGCGAAACCCGAGCCGACGCTCGGGTTTCGCCGTGGTTCCACCCCATCACACCGAGACAAGCTCTTTCTTGACGATTGCGGCTTGTGCAGCCGCCAGGCGTGCAATGGGCACGCGGTAAGGCGAGCAGCTTACGTAGTTCAGGCCGACGTTGAAGAGAAAAGTCACCGAGCTGGGCTCACCGCCATGTTCGCCGCAGATTCCCACCTTGAGATCGGGCCGCGTCTTACGGCCTTCACCGACCGCCCATTCGATCAGCTTTCCTACGCCTTTCTGATCCAGCACCTGGAAGGGATCATGCTTCAAGATCCCTTTATCAATGTACTCCTGCATAAAGGCCCCGACATCGTCGCGGCTGAAACCGAAAGTCATTTGGGTGAGGTCGTTGGTACCGAACGAGAAAAATTCGGCGGCCTTCGCCATCTGTGCGGCGAGAATCGCAGCCCGCGGAATTTCGACCATGGTTCCGTAGAGGAATTCGATCTTTTCGAAGCCGTATTTTTCGGCCACTTCACGGTGGACTCGATCAACGATCTCCTTGGTAATATCGAGCTCCTTTACGTCGCATGTGACCGGCACCATGATCTCCGGCTTTGCTTCGACTCCTTCCTTGATCAACTCGGCCGCCGCTTCCAAGATCGCCTTCACCTGAGTTTCGGTGATCTCAGGATAGGTGATTCCGAGCCGCACACCGCGGTGACCCATCATTGGATTGGTCTCCCGGAGCGCTTCGCTTCGGGCCTTGACCTCCTCAACTGTAATACCCAGAGCGTCGGCCAGTTCTTTCTGCTTTTCCGGGCTGTGGGGCACAAACTCATGGAGCGGCGGATCAAGCAGCCTGATCGTAACGGGATACGGAGCCATTGCTTTGAGGGTGGCTTTGATATCCCGCTTCATATGGGGGAAGAGCTCCTGGAGGGCCGACCGCCGTTCTTCTTCCGCCCCGCTGAGGATCATCTTGCGCAGGCAGAAGAGCGGTTCTTCCGAACCTGCGCCGTAAAACATATGCTCTGTGCGGAAAAGACCGATTCCTTCCGCTCCGAACCGGCGGGCGATCTCCGCGTCCTCGGGCGTATCGGCGTTTGTTCGAACGCCCATTGTGCGGTATTGGTCAACAAGTTTCATAAAGGCTTGGAACCGCGGGTTTTCCGTCGCCTCGATCATGGGCAGTTCGCCTTCATAAACCAGTCCGCGGGTTCCGTTGAGGGTGATCTTGTCGCCTTCCTTCAGTGTGGTCCCGTCGGTTTGAAGTGTCTTTGAAGCGTAATCGATTTGGATCATACCGGCGCCGACCACGCAACATTTGCCCCAGCCGCGGGCGACAAGCGCGGCATGGCTTGTCATCCCTCCGCGGGCCGTCAATATACCTGCAGCCGCGCGCATGCCTTCCACATCTTCAGGGTTTGTTTCCTCCCGTACCAGGATCACGGTTTTACCCTGCTGCGCCCAGCGCACCGCGTCGGCCGCGGTGAAGACGATCTGGCCTGCCGCTCCGCCCGGCCCCGCAGGAAGGCCTTTGGCGATCGGCTTGGCCTTCTTCTCCGCCTCGGGGTCCACCTGGGGGTGCAAGAGCTCGTCCAGCTGCTCCGGCTTTACTCTCATTACGGCGGTCGGCTCGTCGATTTTCCCTTCCTCAAGCATGTCCATGGCCATGGTCAGGGCAGCTGTGCCGGTGCGCTTTCCGACACGGGTTTGGAGCATATACAACTTGCCCTCTTGAATGGTGAACTCGATATCCTGCATGTCCCTGTAATGGTTCTCCAGGGTCTCTCGGATTTCGCACAGCTGCTTGTAAATCTCAGGCATGGCCTTCTCGAGCGAAGGAAGGTGTTTGTTGTGTTCGCTTTTTGTTTCTTCGTTCAAAGGAAACGGCGTTCGGATTCCGGCCACGACATCCTCGCCCTGCGCGTTGGGCAGCCATTCCCCGTAGAATTTGTTCTCACCGGTTGCAGGATTGCGGGTGAAAGCCACGCCGGTAGCCGAGTTCTCGCCCATGTTGCCGAACACCATGCTCTGGACGTTCGTTGCGGTTCCCCAGTCGTCTGGTATGCCCTCGATTCTGCGGTAGGCCACCGCGCGCTTTCCGTTCCAGCTCTTAAACACCGCACCGATCGCACCCCAGAGCTGCTCCTCGGGATCATCAGGGAAATCACGGCCGAGCACTTCCTTGACTTTTTTCTTGTAGATCTCACACAGCTCCTTGAGATCCTTCGCCGTAAGATCCGTATCGTACTGGTAGCCCTTTGATTGTTTCATCTCCTCCATAATCCGATCGAGCTGAACGCGGATTCCCTGTCCTTCCTTAGGCTCGATCCCTTCGGCCTTCTCCATAACCACGTCGGAGTACATCGTGATAAGGCGGCGGTACGCATCGTAGACGAACCTTTCGTTCCCGCCCGTTTTCTTGATCATTCCCGGAATGGTCTTCGAGCAGAGCCCTACATTCAGCACCGTCTCCATCATCCCGGGCATGGATTGGCGCGCACCGGAACGGCAGGAGACAAGCAGGGGATTGTCGGGATCCCCGAATTTCATTCCCATGATCTCTTCGACTTTGCGCATGGCTTCAGAGACTTGTGTGCGAAGCTCGTCGGTGAAAACCCCGCCGTTCTTGTAGTACTCCGTGCAGTACTCTGTGGTGATGGTGAAGCCGGCCGGTACCGGCAGTCCCAGGCGCGCCATTTCGGCCAGATTGGCGCCCTTGCCGCCCAGCAGTTCCTTCATGTTGGCATCGCCTTCAGCCGTGCCACCGCCGAAGAAATAGACGTATTTGTGAGCCATGGATACCGATCTCCTTTTCTCTGTAAGTGCCTCTGGAAAAACGACCGCTCCGGCAGGAGCGAAGCGTCCCATTATATAGAATCCCCGGGGGATCTCAAAGTCTTCCGAAGAGGCCCGGCGGCCCTCCAGCTCCACCTTTTCCGTGGCCGGCCTGAACGCGGGAATGTATTCTCTGAGGGAATGGGTTCTCAAGGGGCTGCGAGCAAAGGAGAACTTTATGGGACCGGGTTCGGCCGAGCAAACGGGGCGGGAGAGCTTAGGACGCAGAGTTCGGGATCGGCTGGAGGTATTGCCGCAGAGAGTTCTGTTTGCGATAGCGCTCCTTCTGCCGGCTGCGCTGGAGGCCCAACTTTCGCCTTTGGTTTTGACCGAGCCGTGGGAACCGGCCCCGCATTGGGCCGAGACGTTCGATGACATTGTGCTTCTGAGAAGGGAGGACACCCGTAGGTTTAATGAAGATATCGACACCTTTTATTGGAACTCCTTCGGCAGGATCAAATTCGCAAAAGATGAGGCTGATCCGCACTACGGCATAGTTTCTTATAAAGTGCTGACATTGGATTCGGGATCCGACAATCCGGTCTTGGACGGGCAGCTGAACGACATAGGAATAGGGAGCGGCGTGCGCGTGGAATTGGCCGGCGATCTGCGCCTTGACCTTTTCGGTGGAGGCGGCACAGCCAACGACGGCCACTTTTCCCAGGCGCGCAGTTGGTACGGCGTGGGGTCGATCGGGATATCCTCTCCCGTTGCATGGAAAACCAGCCTTCATTTCGGGGTGTTTTACGACGGAAACCGGGTGCTGTGGCCTGATATTCCGCTGCCGTATCTGCTGTGGCGGACCGAATTGGGAGAAGAGTGCAAACTGACGTTGGGTATCCCCGAGACAAGGATCCGCATTCAGCCTGCGGCCCCTTTGGAGCTTGCCTTGCGCTACACCTTTCCTGTGTCGCTTGACGTATCGGGAGAGTTCAAGATAACCGAATACCTGCGTCTTGTGGGCTTTTACAACCGGGTTCTCGAAGGTTTTTGGCAGGGGCCGGGCAACAGGCGGAAGCTTGGAATACTACGAGGAGAGCGGCTTTTTCATGAGCTTGATCGAATAGGCGGAGGGCTGCGCCTTGTAACGAAATGGATCGATGCGAGCCTTCTTGCGGGGCTTGCCTTCAACCGCCGTTTCCGCACCGGCTGGGATCTGCGGGACCTTACCACTTACCGGGAGGTCGATCTCACGTGGTTTGTGGCGCTGCGGCTCCAAGGTACTTTCGGCTGGTGATGGGTCCCCTCTACTGCGAGCAGGGCTCGAAGACTTCGCAGCTAAGGCCGTCTTCGGTCGGATCGGCATTGCATTTCGAAAGCGGCTCAGGTGGAGGAGCCGACCCCGAGAAGAGGTACCCCAGCAGGTAAATTGCATCGGCGATGTTCAAGACTCCGTCGTCGTTGCTGTCTGCGGCATCCAGACAGGGAACCTGCTTTTCAGAGAACAGGTGCTCCAAAGTGCGTATGGCGTCCGAGACATTCAAGCGGCCGTCGGCATTGACATCACCCCTGCGGAAGGTGGCTTCAGGAGGAGGCGCCTGCTGCACGACTACAAGCGCACTCGGCCCGTAGGGCTCCTCAGGAATAAATCCGTAGTAGTCCACGGCAATGCGATCTCCGGCCGTTGCAACTTCCGGGAAATCGATCCTGAGGCCGGCGATCTTAACCTCATTATCCTCCGACCATTCGCCCGGGGGATCGGTCATCTCGTCGATCCGGAAAACTGCGTCCGCTCTCGTGCGGTAGGGCACTTTCGCCGCTGCACGCTGGATCGTGGTCGTACCCGCAGGCCCTCCGTCGTCCCAGTATGCTTTGCTGTCTGCGTCATCAAAGAAAATTGCAAATTCTCCTTCCGGCCACTGGTGCGCCACCTCACTTTGCTCTATTCCGATGCAGAATCGGGTGAAGTACTGCGTGTCGATACGGCCCGTATCCAAAGTTCTGAAGAAATAGGGGTCCGGGCTTTCGCCTGAAACTTCGTAACGAAGAAGCCCCTCCTGTACCGTAACTCCGCTCAGGCTGTTCATAACGTCAATGGCTTCAAGGTCTCCGTTGTTGAATTCCCACCGCAGATTCTCGCGGATCCTGATGGTGTCTATCTCAAAAACTTGTCCTTCGAGCGAAAGGTCTTCAGGAGGCCAGTTGTTTATCGGATCAAAGCGGAGCGTGTTGTTGAGAGCGCCTTCGGTTATCCAAAGGTCGTCTTGAAGAGCAGGCTCACCGGGTTGATTCCCCGGAAAAACATTCCGCTCGTTTTTACCCATTGGAATAAGATACGTCTGAAAGTCTTCCATTTCGGCCTTAACCGGAGCTTCGTGCAGGTAATTCACCTCTTCCCAGGGTGCACCCCAGAATATGCCGAGGTAGTGGAATGGAGTTGAGGGATCGCTGGGGTGAGGGGGCACCGGATTGCGGAGCCGCACCTCGATTACGCGGTAGTACCGGGGATCATAAAGAAAGACCGCACGGAAGAAAGGGTCGAGTTTTCCGTCGGGCCCTCCTGCACCTGCGTTGTCAACTATGCGTACCCTCAGTACCCCGTCCTTTACCTCAAGTTCGCAATCGCTTACTTCGGCGTCCCAGCCTTCAAGATCCCCTTCCCGCTCGAAATTCCATGATCTTGAAAGCGTTACAAAAAGCTGATCTCCGGCTTCCAGAGCGACGCCTTCGAAGGTGAAAGATCCCTGCCCGTTCGTACTTGTGGAGGCCACGGAACGGGCGGGCCTCCTGCCCTGCGGAAGGCGCCAGAGCTCAACCCAGATTCCTTCGCCTGCAGGCGCTCCGCCGCCGGTGACCGAGACCGAAGAGCCTTCATAGACAGGTTCGTTGAGGAAAAGCTTGGTTTTGTAGGCTGCAAGCTGGGCCTGCAAAGCAGCAGAAAAAGCAAGCACAAGAAAAAGGGTCGAACCTCTCCTGTTCATACGTGCCTCCCGAAAAACTGGATTGTTGCGGGGTGCTTTCCCTGAAAGCGCCTCCTCTTTCCGCCGCAGGAGCGCTTTATTATAAGGACTGATAAGGAGTTTATAAAGTATGCAACCGTCTCCGGCTCTCCGGCGGGCCTCGGGGCAGGTTGGGGCTTGGGCTCAAGAGCGGAAATCCGCAGGCACTTCTCCGGCGGGTACGGCCTTTAAGATTCCGCTGTCGTATGAGGGAACGAGCGCCCAGCCCGGCCGAACGATGATAAACCTCTCCTCCGCCCACGGCCCGTTCAGAAGCTCCTCGAGCAGGGTGAGGTCGCCCTGGATTTTCTCAAATTCCCAGGTGCGTTCAGCAGCCGCCCGGCGTGCTTGTTGTTCAAAAATCCCCCCGGGATCCGTCCCCGTATCGATGTAAGTAAAACGTTTGTAGTACCTAAGCCCTCCGGACAAGCGCTCTGCGAGATAGCGCGCATTCTCCTCCCCGTAACGGAGGCGCAGCTGCTCGAACGAGAGATCCAGCCCGGTCCGCCTCTGAACGGAAAACTCTTTCAAGTCCCCTGAAACTTCTCCTCTTTCTATCCAGCCGCTTGTGAGGAAATATGTGCCCGGTTTTTCTTTGAAGTAGGCGGTGAAACGGTCGCTTGAACCCAGAAAGAGCGTTATGCAGTCATGTGCTCTCGGCACGATAAGCGGTTTCCGCCTTGCGGTGACCCCGGCCAGGCCGTTGTTGCACAAGGCGTAGGCAAGAAGGATTTTTTCGCATGGGCCTTCTTCCGCTTGATCTACGGCTGCCTGAAGGCGCGCCCGCATCTCGCCTGTCTCAAGATCATGGAGCCCCTTGGGAAGAAAATGCAGGTCGACCCGGTTGGGCGATCGGGCCGCCAAAGCGCACAGTTCCCTGTAGAAAACTTCGCAGGCTATACAGCAAAGGTGCATGAGAAATCTCAGCCGCCGGCCGGGGACAACGTCTTCTCTACAGCTCTTAACATACAGCAGGTATTCATGGTAAGCTACGGCGGTAGGACAAGGGCCGGTCTTTTAAACGAGGAAAAAGCACAACGGGAGGCAACAGCTATGAAAAGCGGGAAAAAGGAAAACTGGCGGCGCCGCCTGGTTTCAATTTGCACTGTTGTTCTGGCCTTCTGTGTATCAGCAGCCGCAGCCGGTGACGAAACGGGTTTCAAGCCTTTATTCAACGGCCGGAACCTCGAAGGCTGGGAAGGCCGGAAGGAATTCTGGTCTGTTGAGCAGGGTGCGGTAACAGGGCGTTCGACCCCTGCAAACCCTTGCACCAAGAACACCTTCTTGGTCTGGCGGTGGGGGGAGGTGGATGATTTTGAACTGCGCTTGTCCTTCAGAATCAAGGGGGGGAACTCGGGCATTCAGTATCGAAGCAGAGAAATCGAGCCGTTTGTTGTGGCCGGTTACCAGGCGGATATCGATTACGCCGGGCGCTGGACGGGGGCCTTGTATGACGAGCGGGGCCGCGGGGTTCTCGCCGGCAGAGGCCAGCGTACCGTTATCGAACCGGGAGGAAAGAGGCGGACCAGGCAGGTCGCGGATCCGGGTGAGCTTTTGAAATACGTGCGCCGCGGCGATTGGAACGACTACTTCATCTCGGCGCGCGGTAATCACCTCCTGCACAAGATAAACGGAAAGGTGACCGCCGAGGTTATAGACGGTGATCCGAAAAACGCTGAAAGGTGGGGAGTTCTTGCGCTTCAGCTCCATGCGGGGCCGCCGATGACGGTGCAATTCAAGAATATCAGAATGAGGCGCCTTCCGCTGAAAGACCGCAAGAAGGTTGTTCTCATAGCGGGCCGCGCAAGCCACGGCCGCGGCGCCCATGAGTTCCGCGCCGGCATTCTCCTGCTTAAACATTGTTTGGATCGGTTGCCCTACACGGTCAGCGCCGCCTACTTCGGAGGGTGGCCCAAGGATCCCACGGCTTTTGACAACGCGGATACAATCGTCATGTACATGGACGGCGGCGGCGGGCATGAGATGCTCCGCGACGGTCGGCTGGAGCTCATGCGGAAGCTCATGGCCAGGGGCGTAGGATTGGTCATGCTGCATTACGCCGTTGATGTGCCGAAGAGGAGAGCCGGCAAGGAGATGCTCACCTGGATCGGCGGATACTACGAAGCGGGATACTCAACGAACCCCGTGTGGACCGCTCGCTTTTCCTCGTTGCCGAAACACCCTATTACGCGCGGCGTTAAGCCCTTCACTTTGCGTGACGAGTGGTATTTTCACATGAGGTTCCGGCCGGCCATGGAAGGAGTCACGCCTATTTTGACGGCTCTGCCTCCGGATGCCGTACGGAGGACCAAGGCCGCGCGTGAAAACGCAGGCAAGCCGGAAGTGGTGGCTTGGTGCTGCGAGCGGCCTGACGGCGGCCGCGGTTTCGGTTTCACAGGAGGCCACTTTCACCGCAATTGGCTGGATGATAATTTCAGGAAAGTTGTTCTCAACGCGATTCTTTGGACCGCTCATGCGAAGGTGCCCCCCCAGGGGGTGCCTTCAAAGGTTACGCCGGAGCTTTTGGAGAAAACCATGAAAGTTCCGGCAGGCCGCTGAATAAGGAGGAAGGTGGTTTATGAAAGTCGGGCTGAATCTGCTCTTGTGGGCCGGTACGATCACAGAAGAACACGTTCCTGTGATCGAGAAGCTGGCCGAGCTAGGTTACGACGGTGTTGAGCTTCCCATCTTCGGATACGATCCGGCAGGTTGCGAGAAACTCCGCAGGCACCTGGACCGGCTTCGTTTGGGCTGCACGCTTACAACCTGCGTTCCTCCCGAGGCGAATCCGATCGCAGAGGAACCGGAAATAAGAAAGGCGGCGGTTCGGTATATGAAGAACGTCGTGGAGATCGCAGGTATTTTGGGCTCTCCGATCGTAGCCGGTCCGTTTACCGCGCCGGTGGGCCAGTTGGTCGGGAGGCGCCGCACGGAAGGGGAGTGGAAGCGTGCCGTCGAGGTAATGCAGCAGGCAGCGGCGGAAGCGGAAAAGGCCGGCATAAAGTTGGCTTTGGAAGCTCTCAACCGATTCGAGACATACTTCATAAATACGATTGCAGATGCAGTGAAATTCGCCCGGGAGGTTGCAAGCCCCGCCTTCGGGATCATGTTCGATACGTTCCACGCCAATATTGAGGAGGAAGATTTCCAAAGCGCGGTCAAGCAAGGCGGGAGCCACATAATCCACGTGCATGTTTCCGAAAATCACCGCGGTACCCCCGGCTCGGGACATGTTCCCTTTGACCGGGTTTTTGGAGCGCTTAAATCGATCGGTTACGACAACTGGCTTACGATCGAAGCGTTCGGCGGATCCGTTCCCGAAGTGGCCGCAGCGACCTGCATCTGGCGGGATATTTTCAGGGACAACTTCGAACTGGCGGAGCAGGGGCTGCGTTTCGTGCGCGAGACTTGGTCCCGGGCCGGCTGATTCACTCAGGTTTTGTCACTCCGGGTACGGCCACAGGATACAGTCCGCCTGGGCCGGGCTTTACCGGGGGATCGATCGTAAAATCGATCCTGCCCTTTGGCGGATAGGAAAATTTAGAATTGTTCACCTGTTTCCAAGTGAGTTTCTTTCCGCAGTAGCTGGCCATTTGGCCCATGATGGCTACAAGCGTGCTGCGCGCCATGTAATCGCCGTTGTTAATGGGCTTGCCCGAGCGAATGGATCGAATGAACTCGTTCTGCTCGATCTGATATGGGTTGACGCGCGGGCCTCGGTAGCGCCACTTTGTTTCACCGTCTATCCAGCCAGCTCCCGCGCGGCCTTTGGTACCCATGAGCAGAAACGTGACTTCGCCGTAGCAGTTGTATTGTGTTCGATTCAACCCGTACAGGCGTGCTCCGGTGGGAAACTCGTACACGACTGCGTTGTGGTCGAAAACGTTTCCGAATTTCATGCCGAACGAGGCCGACCTGCCGCCCAAGGCATGGCAAGCGGCCGGCTCAAGCTCCCCTAAAGCCCAAAGAGCGGTGTCTATGGTGTGCACGAGGGATTGAGGCACATCGTCCCCTGAAAGCCAGTTGAAATGGTACCACGTGCGGAACTGCCATTCGATCTCGCTCCAAGCGGGATTTCGCTCGATGATTCGGTAAGGCGCCCTCATGAAGCTCACTTCGCAAGCTACAATTCGTCCTATTGCACCTTCATGTATCTTTTCCATGGTCTGCCGGATCGCGGGCGAATAGCGGCGGTGGAGACCTGAAACCACACTGAGCTTCCGCCGCTTGGCTTCCTCGCACGCTTTGAGCACCATGCGTATTCCGGGAGGGTCGATCGCATGAGGTTTTTCAACAAAGACATGCTTTCCGGCCTTGACCGCTTCGCTCAGGTACAGAGGGTGAAACCTGGACGCACAGGCTATCAAAACGGCGTCGGAAGCCTCAATGACCTTCCGGTAGGCGTCGAATCCCACAAAACCGCCCTTGCGTTCCGTAACAAGAACCTGCTCGGGCTTGTGGGCGCGCAGTCGACTCCGGCACTTTGCAAGGTGGTCTTCGAAGATATCAGCCAGAGCTACAAGCCGTACACTCGGGTGCGCGTTCAGCACTTGAGCAGCCGCTCCTGTACCTCGCGATCCGCAGCCTATAAGGCCGATCTTCACCGTATCGTCTCCGGCTACATGCACGGGAGGAGCGGCCAGGATCGCAGCTTGGGTGGCGGTGAGGGACGCTGAAGAGATAAACGTCCGTCGCGTTGAGGTGGGCTTGCTTTTCATGATATCCTCCTGCTCTTACACCTGTAGACGGCCTTTGTCGGTCAGCGGTCTTTGAACGAAGCGCTCTCAAGAAGAGCTTCCTACCAGTTTGGATGCAGTGCGGGGCTTCCGTCAACAGGTCCAAGGTTGCTTCTTGAGGAAGCGCTCCACAGCGATAAGGAGTTCTTTGGCTTTGAAGGGTTTCGGGATGTGTTCGTCCATGCCCGCTTCGAGGCACCTGCGCCTGTCCTGATCGAAGCTTGAAGCGGTGAGAGCCAAGATCTTCACATCACCTCCTCCTGCCAGAGCCCGAATGCGCCTGGTCGCCTCGAAGCCATCCACGACCGGCATTTGGCAATCCATAAGGATAAGCTCGTAGGGATGCCTTTTGAACGCCTCGACCGCCTTCTGGCCGTCTGTGACCCAGTCGACATGATAACCGTGTCTTTCGAGGATTTTCACCGCGACAAGAGCGTTGGTACGGTTATCTTCAGCGAGAAGAATAGGGACGGCGGTTCCTTGATCTTTCCCGGTGTCTGCGGCTGCAGACTCCTCGGTGTGGGACTTCGCCCGGTCCGGTTCGCTCGAGGCCGAGTTCCGCTCTTCTCCGCGAGCCCGAGGAGGTTCCGAGGTGCGCAAGGGGAGGGTGAACCAGAAGGTGGATCCTTCGCCCTCCGTACTTTCGACTTCGATTTCCCCTCCCATGAGATCTACCAGTTTCCTGCAGATCGCAAGGCCCAGTCCGGTGCCGCCGAACTTGCGGGTGGTTGAAGTATCAACTTGGGAGAACGCATCGAAAAGTATCGGAATCTTTTCAGCCGGAATGCCGATGCCGGTGTCCTCGACCTCGAAGCGGAAGAGGTGGCGATCCGCTTCCTGCCGGTCGGCGGTCACACGGATGGTCACAGAACCTTTTTTCGTGAATTTGACCGCGTTGCCTGCAAGGTTTATGAGTATCTGCCGCAGCCGGGCCTCATCGCCTTCAACGAAGCGGGGAGCGGTCTGGTCGAACTCCACCCTGAAGCTCAGATTCTTTTGGCGGACCTGGTAGGCCAGTACTTCCGCCACCTCATCAAGCAGCTTTCTCAAGTCAACCCTCTGGAGTTTGAGGGTCAGTTTGCCAGCTTCAATCTTTGAAAGGTCCAAAATATCGTTGACAAGACCGAGCAGGACCTCCCCCGCATGCAGGATCGCTTCGGCGTATTCCCTCTGCTCCGAATCCAGTTCCGTATCGGCGAGCAAAGAGGCCATTCCGATCACACCGTTCAGAGGCGTTCGGATCTCATGGCTCATGTTGGCCAGAAACGCGCTCTTGGCCTCGCTTGCGCTCTGTGCCTTGCGTGCAAGTTTCTCAGCTTTTGCAAGAGCGGCTTCAAGCTCCTGGTTGGCGCGGCTGAGCTGAGCTTCGCTTGCCTGGAGAGCCGCTTTCGAGACCGTGGTCTCCGCGAGGCGGGCCACGGTGTTGTTGAATTCCCTGATCAGGTCTTCGACCTCGCCGCTTGCTGTGTCGGGAACTCTTACTGAGAAGTCTCCTTTGTTTACGGCCACCGTTGCTTCGCGAAGTGCGGTTATCGCCCTTGAAACCCGGGCTCCGAGGAATCTTGCGGCTATGAGGAGAACCAAAGAGCCGACAGCCAACAAGGCGAATCCCAATTTCTCCAAATGGGAGACCAGAGAATTAAGCCTTCCGCCCAGCGTACGATTGGTGGTTTCAAGAAGTTTCTGAAGCGCGATTATGGGGCCGATGAATTCGTCCACGTAGGCGGTTGCCGTGATCCTGAGAGGCACCCCGTCGGCCGTCTTCACTTTCAGCGGCAGTGAGCAAAGAAATTTCCTGCGTTTTCTGCCGTCCCGTTCTATCCAGGGGTAGTACCCTTCCACATGGTGTCCCCCCAAAGATCTTTCCAGGAGTGATCGGAACTCCGGTGTGCAGCGTGGGAGGGTTCGGACATCGACCCCGATAAGAGTGGAGTCGGGGTGAAGGTAAGGAACGCTGCTCTGTGCATCCGCCAACGTGGTGTAGCCCTCCTTTCCCACGGACTGGACCGCCAGGGTGGAAAACTCCTTATCCTGCAGGAGCTCTCTCAGGGTAAGGCCGGGATGGGCGAGCAGGTAGAGCTCGGCCTGATAGGCTACGTCAAAAGCTTTTTGTCTCACGACGCGCTCGAAGAGGTTTTGTACAAGCGCCGCGGTGCGGCCGAAGCTTTCGTTCAGCTCGCTTTGGATGACTGCGGCTGCACTCCTTGTGAAGTTTCGGCCGAAAACCTCGATCAGCAGCGCGAAGATCAAGATCGGGATGAGTCCGGCTGCAAGCACAAGCAGAGTGACGCGTGTTGAGAAGCGATATGGCCTGGGTAAAGCGATGCGCATGCTGTACTTATCGTCCTCGCGGCTTCACCGCCCGCTGTCTTTTGGGAATCGCAAGCCGCACCGCAGTTTCCCGCGGGCCGGTGCTTGGGATCCCCGCCGTAATGTCTCTCTAAGTCTCTCTAAGTATGCCATCGAAACCGCAGGGAGCAGGCCGGTACCGCGGTGCAACATGCCGCGGCGGTGTGAGTCTATTTAGATGGAGGGCAACCGGGGAGGTGGACCGAGGAAAAGGCGCGGTCGGCACTCAGAGGGTACGCCGCCCGGCGCCTGACTGACTGGTGGATTATCGGTCGGCAAGGCGAACGGAGGTGGTACAATGCTGAGGCGCGCGTACCTGTATTGGCTTGTGATCCCGCTTTTCGGGCTCATCTTTTGCCTGATCCCCGGCCCGAATGCCGCCGGGGCCGCCGGGGGGAAGCTCGATCTTTCGCAACGTTGGTTCCTTGATCTTCCCGAGGGCTTCGCCCGCATTGGGGATGAAGAGGACGAGCCCGAGATCATTGAGTTTTACAACGAGCAGTACGAAGGAGATGCCTTTGTCTTCGTGCTCGACCGCTCAAGCAGCATGGGGCAGGCCGCGCAAAACGGAAGGCGCAAATTCGACATATTGAAGGATGAAACCATTCGGGCTCTCAGTGCAATGAGCGAGCGGTCGGTCGCAAGCGTGGTGTTCTACGACGCCAGTATCCGGCCGCTCGTCTACGGCGAGCCTCCCATTCGCATGACTCCCGCCAACAAAAGCATGCTCATGGCCCAAGTGGCTGCAACTCCACTGGGCCGTGGTTCCTGCATGTTGCGGGGAGTGCTCAAAGCGCTCGAGTTGATCCAGCAGACCAGGGAAGAACACCGCACGATCATCCTAACCTCGGACGGAAGGACGACCTGCCCCAACGGGGAACGCGATCCTGACCGCATCTTCCAGGCCATCATGGCTCATAACCCGCTGAGGATCCCCATCAACACCATTTACACGGGGCCTCAACAGGGAAGCGACTGGGAGATCGGCAAACCGCTGCTCGAGCGGATCGCGCAAGCTACAGGAGGCAAGTTCAAGATCGCCCGGTAAAGCCCCGCCTTCTCCTCCGGGCTGTCCCGCCGTACTGAGAGCCCGCGCTTTCTTATTTTTTCAGGCTGTAGATATAGATATCGCGCCACTCCGTCGGGACGCCCTCACTCTGGAGTCCTATGAAACCCGAGAGCGGCCGGCATTCGGTTGCCGTGGAGACCCAAGCACCGTTCACGAAGACCTCCACCCGGCCGTTCCTGCAGGCGACCCACATGCGGTTCCATTCTCCCACGACCTTTTCGCGATTGAGGACGCGCCTTCCGCCGCGATACGAAACATTACCTATCTTAACAAAATTCCCGACGCTTCCGTGATCCGTCTGCACTTCGATGGAACTCGGCCAGACTCGATCCGGCTCCTGACCGTGAAGGAGTAACCCGGTGTGTCCGGGTTTCAAAAGCCGCCACTCAAAGGAAAGCACATACGGTTCGCTGAAGCTCTCAACCGTGCGCAGGTATCCACGGGGCCGACCGGAACAACGCAAGATACCCGCGCGAACGTTCCACGTATCGTCCGCTCCACCGACTACTTTCCAACCTGTGAGATCTTTACCGTTGAAAAGCGGGCGACCTCCGGTGGGAAGCTCCATAACAGCAATGTCTTTGAAGTGGATCGGATCCCCATGGTGCTGAAGTGCGATCGGCCCTTGGGCAGGCACACCGGGAAGGCGTGCGTGATCGATAACGCGTATGCCGTTCAGATCAACGCTGAGAAGTTCACCTTGCATTACGATGTAGAAATCGTTCCATTGCCCAACGGGCTTGTCCATGCGTTCCGAAGGTGTAACGGCCCTGCGCACGTCCGGGGGCTGCTTCGGATCGGTGCGGTAGCCCCACACTTCGCCTGATCCAAGCGGGTTGCACCAGATGTTGACCTGGCTTTTTGAAGAGCCCCGCAGATAGATCCCGCTGTCTCCGGGCTTCGGGAGCCTCCAACTTACCACGAGCTCAAAGTCGCGGAAGCTCTGTTTGGTCCAAAGAGTACGGCCTTTGCCGTCGTAAATC
>CAZGYL010000045.1:0-15054 GCA_964529985.1 uncultured Planctomycetia bacterium
AAACTCTCAGCTGCATCAAAGTAGAGGTAGCGCGCGGAGCCGAACCGATTGGGGCGGGTCTCAATACAGGACCTTCCCGCAATTGCAGTCTCTGCAAAGAGGCCGTCCTCGACCTTCTTGGGCTTAAGGCCGGCTGCTTTGCCGGGACGCCAGCTGACCGCGCTTTTGCCGGCGTAAGGGCCGGATACAGCAATCTGTGCCTGCTTCTTGAAAAGCTTGCTGTAATGGGCCGTCATACGTACATACTGCCACCCGTATTCCTTTGAGGGGGCGATATCCGTGCCTTCGTGAAATTCGTTCCAAGTCTCGATCACAGCTATGCGCGGGCGGGTCTGAGGCGGAAGAGCAAGGAGCAGCAACCAGTTCTTGCGGTAAAAGTCTCCGCCTTTCCGATCCACGATAAGCGGTCTTCTACCGGGCACGGCGGAGTGATCGTAACCGGGACCCAGACTGGCTACACTGTAAAGCTTGAAACCGAGGGCTCCTCCCCATGCGTAAACCGCATCGGCTTGGTACGGCCAAGAGATCTCCTTGACCAGAAAGAGGTCCGTTCCGAAGCGCCTGCGGAACCTTCGGCGGAGTTGCGGGAAAAGGCTTGGATTCTCGCCGCGGCAGAAGGCCGCACTGTAGAGGAAAACCACCGGGCGGCCCTCGCGTCTGAGCCGCATTCTTGCGGGTACAAGCTCGAAAAATTCCAAGATCGTGTTGCAAAAGAAGTCAACTCCTTCGCTGCGGTCAACAGCTATTTGCTTGCGGAAGGGGTTGTACCTGAGCGTGCTCGTGTCGTAGAACATAGCTACCTTGGGCGGGTTCATTCCTTGCCGGCTGAGCTCATCCCAGGCGGGAACCAGAGCGCGAAGACCTTCTTTGGACCACCCCTTCTCCACCCCGGGCACGCCCCAGTAAACAGGGAGGATCGCGTCGATCCCCGCTTTGCGCACCGCCAGAAGCTCGCGCTTCCACCACTGGGGATTGCGGTAACAGTACCCTTCCGGATTAAGGGGGTGATCGGTCAGCGCGTCGGTTCCGTCGGCATTGATAAAGTGCTCGCCGGTTTTTCGGCAGTACCAGTAGAAGAAAGGGGTTACGAGGATCGGCGGATCTTCAATCCGGGCTTTTTTCCCGGCTGCCCGAGCTTCTTGCGGGAGGACGGCGGCACACCCGAGAAGAATCCCGGACAAAAGCAATGCCGTGGATCGCATGGTTCCTCCTTTTCAAAATGAGCGCCGGAGGGTCGCAAACCTCCTGCGCAAGAAGTTCATCCAACCAGCCTTCTGATCAGGAAACAAGACCACGCGCCTACCGTACGGGCTCGGGCCGATAAAGCACTTTGTAAGGGTGCGGGCCTTCCACCGAAGCGAGCTCTTCGGGTCTGGAGCCGTAGGCGGCTCTTGCGCTGAGCGGCCGAAACTCGAGGATTGCATGAACGGTGGTGCGACTCGGGCTTCGGTACTTCGCCGCCAGTTTGAAGGAAAAGTTCTTGAGCCTTGAATTCCGGCGGGCCTTCTCAAGCTCTTGTTTCCATGTCGGTCCCTTGAAGACAAGGAGCCTCTTGTACGTCGCGGACCGCCCGCTGAACCAGCCGAGAAGCCTCTCGAGTGGTGCAACGGCTCTGGCGGTCAGGGTATCAAACGGAACGAAACGAACGATCTGCTCCCCGCGGCCCGCCAACACGGTAACCGGCAGAGCGAGCTGGTGGGCTATTTCGGCCACTGCGCGCGCCTTTTTCTCCACCGAGTCGCAAAGGAAAACTTGCAGATCCTCCCGCAGGAGTGCGATCAGAACGCCCGGGAGTCCCCCTCCGGTTCCGACGTCAAGCACGGTTTCTCCGTGTTCCAAACACCGAGCGGCTTCGGTGGCATCGACCACATCCCGGCACACAAAAAGCTCATAGGTGAGGTGCCGAGTCAGGTTAATCCGTTTGCTCCATGACCAAAGAAGCTGAACATAGCGCTCAAGGAGAGGCAGCCGTTCTTCGGGAATCCCTATTCCGGCGGCCTGAAGGGCATCCCGGAGGGAACCGGAAGCCGGGCGCTGAGTGTTGTTGCCTTCAGCATGCATCGTGCTTTGCCGGAAATGACCTCTCGGTTCGGTAGCGGCGCTGGAAGCTTGCCGCGAGGGCGCAGGTTACGCGGCAAGTATAACGCGGCCTCGGAAATAAAGCTGCGTTCCGCCCTGCAAGGCCGCTTGCGGGGCTTTCATTCCTCCGACCTCTTTTCTATAGTAGGAGCTTCGCTTGAGACGGTGTGCAGGGTGCGGGCCGTCTCAACCGGGCTTCAACGCGGCCGGGGCCGCCGATAGGTCAAACGGGCCATGGAAGGACACAGTCCCTTTTTGACAGTCGTTATTCCCGCCTACAACGAAGGAGGGCGCATTGCACCCACCTTGCGCCAAGTGGCTGCGTACTTGGGGGACGCCGGCTACCGGCACGAAATCATAGTCGTCGACGACGGCTCAAGCGACGGCACGGTGGACGTTGTCCGGCACCTGAAAAGTGAAATTCCGCAGCTTTCGCTGATACGCCACCCCCGGAACCTGGGCAAGGGCATGGCCGTAAAGAGCGGATTTCTGGCTGCAAGGGGCGACCTTGTATTCTTCAGCGACGCCGATCTTTCGACACCGATCGAGGAGGTGCCTAAGTTTGTGGCCTACGCCAATGAAGGCTACGACATTGTGATCGGTTCCCGCGCCCTGCCCGAGTCGATTATCACGGTGCGCCAGGCTTGGTACAGAGAGCAGATGGGTAGAGTTTTCAATTGGCTTGTCAGGCTGCTTGTCGTTCGAGGCTTCTACGACACGCAATGCGGCTTTAAGTGCTTCAAGCGGAAGCGCTGTACTCCGATATTCGAACTACAGACTTTGAGCGGCTTTTGTTTCGATGTCGAGCTCCTGTACCTGGCGAAACGCATGGGGCTTAAGATCAAAGAAGTACCGGTGACTTGGAGAAACAGCCCCGATACCCGAGTGGGGGCCTTGAAAGACTCGCTTCGCATGTTCCGGGACCTGTTAAGGATAAGGGTGCGCGCGCTTCTGGGTATGTACCGCCTTTCTCCTCCTGAGAGCCTGCAGGTTGAACGTCGAAAAGACTGAATCAGAGCTTTCGGAGAAACTCTTCCATTCGCCTTACGGCTTCTTTGAGGTTACTGGCGGCCGTTGCGTAAGAAAAACGCACATAACCCTCGCCCGAAAGGCCGAAATCGCTGCCGGGAGCGGCTCCTATATAGGCTTCGTGAAGCAGTCTTTTTACGAAAGTCATCGAGCTGAGCCCGAAAGGGCGTATATCGGCGAAAAGGTAGAAGGCTCCGCGGCCCTCGCAGGGCAGGCCGAAGCCCAGGCGCTTGAGTTCGGGCGCAAGGTAGCGCCGGCGTGCGTCGTATGTGCGCGCCATTCGTTCGACATCGGGACCCGCCTCTTTCAGAGCGGCGAGCGCCGCCCACTGGACGAAATCGTTCGCGGAAATATAAAAATTTTGCGAAAGTTTTTGTATCGGGCGGACGAACGCCTCGGGCACCACCATGTATCCCAGGCGCCAGCCCGTCATTGCATAGCGCTTTGAAAAGCCGTCGATCACGAAGGCAAGATCCGTGTACGTCAATATCGAGCGCACCTGCGGGCCGTAGACAAGTCCGTGGTAGATCTCATCAGCTATTATCGGAACGCCCAGGCTGCACAGAGCTTGGAGGCACTCCGGATCGAGCACTGAGCCTGTGGGGTTGGAAGGCGAATTTATGACGATCGCTTTGGTTTTCCCGGTCAGGGCCTTCCTTACATGATCAGGATCGAACTGAAAGCCCAATTCGGGTAGAAGTCTTACCGGGACCGGCTTACCGCCTACAAAGCGGATTACGTTCTTGTAGCAGCTGTAGTGAGGGTCGGGCAGAATGACCTCGTCGCCGCTTTCAAGCAGGGCGCCGAAGAGCAGAACGAGAGCCGGTGATGTACCCGCCGTCACTATGACCTGGTCCGCGGACGGAGGGGCGACCGAGTTTTTGTAGCGTTCGGCTATCGCTTGACGGAGCTCGGGCAGTCCGAGGCTGTGGGTGTAGCGGGTGTGGCCTTCCGCAATAGCGCGCTGAACCGCTTCAACCACGCAGCGGGGCGTCGGGAAGTCGGGCTCCCCCACTTCCATGTGGATCACGGGGGCTCCCCGCCTCTCAAGCTTAGCCGCCTCTTCCATGACCTCCATGACCTGGAAAGGCGTCACTTCATCACAGCGTCGTGCCGGCCTGAGCGGTTTAGCTTCCACCACCCTTCTCCTTGTTCTCGACACGTTGAGAGCGGATCCTCCTACGCTTCCGGTGCCGAGCCGGGCCTTACGGGTCGGCGACCATATAAGGAAAACGATGTATGATACCACAGCCGGGTTGCAGCGGCAGCGCCGGCCTTTTTCAGTTCTTGGTCTTTCGAGGACGGGCTCCCGGCAGGTGGAAAAGAACGCCTTCTGCACGGAGAACCAAATGGAGGTTGCGCATGGCGCTCAAGGTGGGATTCGTCGGATTCGGATTCATAGGCAAAGTACACGCGCTCTCCTATAGAGCATTGCCTTTTTACTACGACGAGATAGAGGAAGAAGTGATTTTCCGGGCTGTGGCGACCGCGAGGGAGGAGACTGCTCTGCGGGCGCGCAGCAGGTTCGGGTTTGAGCGCGCCGGTACGGATTGGAAGGAGGTGGTTGAGGATCCTGAAGTTGATATCGTACACGTAGTGAATCCGAACGTATTCCACGCGGATGTGCTTTGTGCAGCCATGGAGCTTGGAAAGCACATTTATTGCGAGAAACCCCTCACGGCGAGCTGGGATGATGCTTTGCGCGTGGCCGAGGCTCTTCAGCGTTATCGAGGCATTGCACGTTTATGCGTTCAGAATCGCTTTTTTCCGGCGACGCTTCATGCAGCGGCCCTGGCGAGGCAAGGATTTTTCGGAGATATTGTGAGTTTCCGCGGCGTATATCTTCACAGCGGAAACCTTCAGCCAGGCAAGGTGCTCAACTGGAAAGCACGGCGGGATTTGGGCGGCGGGGGAGTCGTTCTGGATTTGGGTCCCCACATTATCGACCTGCTTCTGTTGCTTTGCGGCGAGGTGGAGGCCGTGTGCGCCCACATGCGCGTTGTTGAGGGCGGGAGGGAGGTTGAGGCGCCCGCAAGGCCGCCCCTTACGGCCGACGCCGAGGATCAAGCCGTTCTCCTGCTTCGTCTCAAGAACGGGGCTGTGGGAACGGTTGAAGTAAGCAAGGTTGCAGCAGGCAGTGAGGATGATCTTCGCTTTGAGGTGCATGGAACGGGCGGAGCCGTCCGTTTCAGCCTCATGCAGCCGAATGTGCTTGAAGTTTTCGACCAAAGGACACCGGGAAGCACCTGGCAACGTGTTTGGACCGCCGGCAACTACCCCGAGCGCGGAGCCGTACTGGGCAAGATGGCGGTCGGGTGGGTCAGAGCGCACATCGCATCGCTGTATGATTTCGTGACCGCAGTGAGACGGGGCAAGCCTTCTGAACCGGATTTGGCCGATGGAGTGCGTCTTCAGGCGATATTGGAGGCGGCTTACAGATCGGCCGAACGAGGCAGTGTGTGGGAGCAGGTCCCCTCTCCGCCTGCAGCGCTTCAAGGTAAGCAGAAAGCTGAAGATACATAACAGCCAGAGGTTAAGAACTATGCTTTCACAAGTTTTAGCTTTCAGCTTCTTAGTCTTCGGTACCGCACCGCCTGTCGTCCCCGATGAAAGACCGGCAGGCGCCACCGAGTGGGGGTTCAGGCCCCGGGAAGGTGAAACGTGTGCGGCCGATCCGCCTGCGTTTGTCGTCCGGCCCCAGAAGGGGGCTGAGAAATACGAATTTGTGCTTTCGCGGGATCGGTCTTTCAAGCGCGTCGAATACCGGGCCGAAGCCTCTCTTCCCTGCCACTGCCCTCCGAAAGTGCTGGAACCGGGGACGTGGTACTGGCGTTTCCGCTTCATGCGCTCCGGTCGTTGGTCTTCTTACGGTCGCGTGCGCACTTTTCAGTTGCCGCAGGGCGCCCTGCGGTTCCCGATGCCCACAAGAGCCGAACTGCTGCGCCGTGTTCCCAAGGAACACCCGCGCCTTTTCGTCCGACCTGAAGATCTACCCGGACTCAGGCGGTTTGCGGCAGGAGCGGGCCGGTCCGCCTGGCAGAGGCTTGTAAAGGAGGCGGAAGCCGTACTGCGCAATCCGCCCTCCACTGAAGAGCCGCCCCTTTATCCACCTGGGGTTAAGCCTTTGAGCGACCGGTGGCGCAGGATTTGGTGGGGCAACCGCGTGCGCACCATCAAGGTGCTCGGGAGCGCGGCGACTCTTGGTTTTGTGTGGCGGATAAGCGGTGACCGGCGCTACGGCCGCGCAGGGAAGCGCCTGCTGCTTGAGGCCGCCCGGTGGGATCCTAAAGGGAGCACCGGCTATCGCTACAACGACGAGGCGGGTATGCCCTACGCTTACCACTTCTCCAGAGCCTATACATTTCTCTACCCGCTTCTCAGTGAGAGCGAGCGGGCTCGGTGCCGCGCGGTGATGCGGGAGCGCGGCCGGGAGATGTACCGCCACCTCTGCCCGCGCCACTTGTGGCGTCCTTACTCGAGCCATTCGAATCGGGCTTGGCACTTTCTGGGCGAGGTGGGTACGGCCTTCTTGAATGAGATACCCGAAGCTTCGGATTGGCTGTACTTTGCTGTTACGGTTTTCTTCCACTGTTACCCTGTCTGGAGCGATGATGACGGCGGCTGGCACGAAGGGCTTTCTTATTACCGCAGCTATCTTTATCGTTTTACATGGTGGGCTGATGTGATGCGGGCGGCTTTGGGGATCGATGCATATCGAAAGCCTTTTTTCAAGAAAACCGGATACTTCCCGATGTATATCCAAGTGCCGGGAGCAGAGGGCGGAGGTTTCGGGGATTTATCCTCCAGGGTGCGCTCCAAGGACACCGCTGCGCTTATGTCCATATTGGCCCAGCAGGCTCGAAATCCTCATTGGCAATGGTATGTGAAAGTGCACGGGGGAGCAGCTCCGGAGGGCGGCTTTATAGGCTTCCTGCGAAGTTCGAGACGGCCGATCCCTGCGCGCCCTCCGACCGATCTGTCCACTTCGAGGCTTTTTGCCGGAGTGGGCATAGTTGCAATGAACACCACTCTCCTTGATTCCCGGCGTAACGTCTCGGTTCTTTTCAAGTCCAGCCCCTTCGGATCGCAAAGCCACGGCTACGAGTCGCAGAACGCCTTTCTGCTGCGCGCTTTTGGGCAGCGCATGCTCATAAGGAGCGGGGAACGTGACATTCACGGCTCGAAGTTTCACAGGCTCTGGATGTGGCAGACCAAATCTGTGAACGTGCTTACTTTCGAGGATTGGAGCCAGATACCTCACAGCGCCCTCAGCAGGGGCAGGATCGTCGGTTTTAAAGATACGGCGGCTGCGACATACGCCTGCGGAGAAGCAGCCGAAGCATACGGAAAAAAGCGCGTGCGCACCTGCCGCCGGCACCTTGTTTTTCTTAAAGGAGCGGCTCTTGTGATATGGGACCGCGTGCGCTTGGCCCGGCCCAAGCGCGTCACCTTCCACCTGCACGCACCGGTTGCGTTCCGGGAGCGCATCCCCGGCCTGGCTTACGAGGTTTCGCGCGAGCGTGGAGTCTGCTCTGTTTGGTTCCTTTGGCCCGAAAAGCCGCGCATCAGGATAACCGACCGATTCGATGTGCAGCCGCGGCCGTATCTGAAACTCCACCAGTGGCACCTTCAGGCTGAGAGCCCCGTGCGGTCAAGTGCATATGATCTTGTGACTCTTTGTCTCATAAGACAACGAAGCGATCCCCCCTCCCGCCCCCCCGGGGTGCAGGTGGATTCCACGGGAACTACAGTTCGCTTTGCGACAAGGAGCGGCGACTGGCTCGTTTCTCTGGCCACCGGAAAAGGGGTGGAAGGCTTGCCGCTTGTACTTGTTCGCTTCCGGAAGCCGGGACACTCCACGCAAGTGGTCTTGCGCGTGCGGGCGGAGGAATCACTGAGATAAGAGTCGAATTCCAAGCGCCGGGACCCGGCTCTTTTCCGGGGCCGAGCACCTCTGGTAGGATTGGACGGCTATGAACGACGGCGTATCGGAGAACCTGCGCTGGAATTTCACCTTCAACGTCCTTGATATAGCGTTCTTCTCCTTCGGTTTGGGATTCGCCGGGCCGTATACGATCATTCCCGTCTTTGTGCACGAACATTGCTCCAGCCCTTTTTCCATTGGGATCCGGCCTCTTTTGATCGGCTTCATAACGGCTTTGACCTCTGTGGGGTGGTACCTGCCTCAGGTACTCACGGCCACGCATGTTGCGAGCTTGAAGCGCTGTAAGCCTTTTGTATTGGCGGCGGGGCTCGCGCAGCGCCTCCCCTTTCTTTTCATGGGAGTCATAACGGCGCTCATGGCGCGTTCTTCGGGTGACGTTGTTCTTCTGGTTTTTTTCTTGCTTTACACGGTCCAGACCTTTGCCGGGGGATTTGTCGCGACCGCTTGGCAGGAGCTTATTGCGACCGTGATCCCGCTGAAGCGCAGGGGGATCTTTTTCGGGACCGCTTTTCTGTTGGGCGGCGTTTTGATGATCTTGGGCGGCCAACTTGCCGGAGTCCTGCTGGAGTACGTTCCTCGGCCCGACAACTACGCGTTGTGCTTCGGCGCTTGTTTTCTCCTGACTATGATTTCATGGACTTTTTTGGCTCAGACTCGGGAGCCGCCCAGGAAGAAGAGGCGCGATCGGATTCCGCTCGGGCGATACTTCCCACAGTTGCCTGGAATCATACGCCGGGATCGGAATTGGCGTGCTTACATGCTTTCCCAGTTCGCCATCGTGCCGGCAGGAATAATCTGTGTTTTCGTACCGGTGTGGGGGAAGTTCGAGCTTGGAGTGAGTGACTATGAGGTAGGGCTCATGACTTCGCTTGCAGCCCTTGGGGAGACCGTGGGGAATCCGCTTTTCGGTTATCTCGGTGACAGGCGGGGCCATAAGCTTTGTCTTGAGATTGCAAGCGGAGCTCTGGTCGGAGCTCTGTCGGCTGTATCGGTTTTACCCACGAGGGTCGGGCTTTACGGCGCGCTTTTCTTGATCGGCTTGTATACGGCGGGCCGCAAGGTGTCCGGTACGGTGATCGCTTTTGAGTTCTGCGAGCCCGAAGACAGGCCCACCTATATCGGTCTTACAAACACGCTTCTGGGCCCCTTCTTTGCAATCGGGGCGCTTTTGGGTGGAATAATGGTCATGCACTGCGGCTACAGCGCGGCTTTCGCCGGGGCTTTGCTTTTGGCCGGTGCGGGGCTTGCGTACCTGAGCCTTGCGGTGCGTGAACCGAGGCACGTGCGTTTTTACTCCGGCGGACAAAACGAAAAGAACGTCCGCTGAGCATGAGATTCAAGCCGGCGCTTACACAAACCGCGCAGAGGAGAAGCAGGAGGAAAAGAGCATGCAGGCACCGAAAGACAATCAAATCGAAGAGAATTACCGTGCGGCCCGTGAGATTTACGCACTCTGGGGCGTGGACACGGAGGAGGCGCTTCGCAAAGCGGCCGAAACTCCGCTTTCGATCCATTGCTGGCAGGGTGATGACGTAAGCGGACTGGAGACCCCTGAGGAGGGAATCGACTCAGGAGGACTGAAAGCTACGGGCAATTACCCGGGCCGCGCGCGCAACGGAGATGAACTCAGATCGGACCTGCTTGTTGCTCTGAAGCTCATTCCGGGCCGGAAGCAGCGGGTCAATATCCATGCATTCTACGCTGAGACGGGCGGCAGGAGAGTGGACCGCAACGAGCTGGATGTTCAGCATTTCTCAAGGTGGCTGGACTGGGCTGCGGAGAACGGGATCGCTCTTGATTTCAATCCGACGTTTTTTGCACACCCTCTGGCGAGCGACGGATATACGCTTTCCAGCGCGGATCAAGGTGTGCGCCGCTTTTGGATCGAGCACGGAATAGCGTGCAGGCGTATAGCCGCGGCAATAGGGAAGCGCCAGAACGAGCCGTGCGTCAACAACCTCTGGATACCGGACGGCGAGAAAGATACGCCTGTTGACAGGTGGGGACCGAGACGGCGCCTTGTAGAGTCCCTTGATACGATCTTGTCCGAGAAGCTTGACCGCGGGCACATTGAGGACACTCTGGAATCAAAGCTCTTCGGAATCGGGTCTGAGTCTTACGTGGTGGGTTCTCATGAGTTTTACCTTTCGTACTGCATACGCTCCGGGGTTCACCCGTGTTTCGACATGGGACACTTTCACCCCACCGAGTCGGTTGCGGACAAGATTTCGGCCGTTCTCCTTTTCTGTGAAAAACTTCTTTTGCATGTGAGCCGCGGCGTGCGCTGGGACAGTGATCACGTTGTGATCCTAAGCGATGAGGTACAGGCGCTTTGCGATGAAGTGGTGCGGGGAGAGGCGCTCAGCCGGGTTTTCTTCGCTCTTGATTACTTCGATGCGAGCATAAACAGGATAGCCGCTTGGGTGATAGGGGCCCGGAGCTTCAAGAAAGCGCTCCTGAGGGCGCTTCTGCAGCCGAATGCGCTGCTGCGGGACTTGGAAGGCAAAGGAGACCGCACAGCGAGATTGGCGGTTCTTGAGGAGGCCAAAACACTGCCTTTCGGAGCGGTGTGGGATTACTTCTGCCTGCAGAGCGGTGTGCCGCCTCAGGGAGCTTGGGTGGGCGAGGTGAAAGCTTACGAGCGCGAAGTGCTTGCTAAGAGGCAATAGCTGAGCTGCCGGTGTTTCGAATCAGGAAATGCTGTGAAGCCCGCAGCACCGAGGGCCGATAAACAGAAGGGCGGTTTTGCGCTTTCGCCTGAGCGCTTCACCCTGCGGACAGGAGGGTCTTCCCACCGCCATGGAACGTGCTTTAGTCCTTCAGCTTCTTGACTACGCCGACCCGGAGAACCTGGGCGGCGCAAGTCGAGTGGCGCTTTCACTTGCGCCCGAGCTGAACGGTGTGGGTTTCGAGGTCCTTACGTTCGCCGGGTGCGTTGATAAGCAAGGACGGCGGGAAATCGGGGGCCTGCGATTCTGCTTCTTTCCCTCCCCGCCTTCTGAAGAACGGACCGTCCGTTCGAACCTCAAACTTTTTTCAGAACCTGCGCGTTTTTTCCGGCGTTTCCTGCGTGCTTCCCCGAACTTGATTTTCGCCCACCAGCCTTTTGTGTGGTGGTCCTTGCGCCGGCTGCTGCCTTCCGTTCCTGTGGTTTACTATTTCCATTCGCCGTGGCCTGAGGAGTACCTTGTACGCCGGAGCGGAAACGGAGGCGGGCTTAAACTTCTTCAAGTCGGAACGCGGCTTGCGCTTGAAAGATGGGCCCTTCGAAAGGCCCGGCTTGTTTTCGTAGCTTCGCGTTACATGCTCAGCCGGTTCAAAGCATGGCATCGCTGCTTGAACCTTACCGGCAAGGTACGGCTCCTTGGGTTCGGCGTTGATATGGAACGCTTCGGGCTGCAAGGCCCGAAGGAGGCGTTGCGCAGGCGGCTTGGACTTCCCGCCCGCAGCGAGGTCCTGATAAGCGTCAGGCGTCTTGAGGACCGCATGGGATTGGACAAGCTGCTTGAAGCTTGCGCACTGTTGCGGGCGCGGCACCCCTCTCTTTTTGTTGTTCTTGTCGGGATAGGAAGGCTTGAAGGAGATTTACGGGCTCTGGCACGCAGGCTGGGCCTTGAGGGCTGTGTGAGATTCTGGGGCTATGCAGACGAGCAGGACCTTCCCCGGCTTTACGCGGCCGCCGACCTTTTCGTGCTTCCCACCCAGCAGCTCGAGGGGTTCGGCTTGGTTTCCCTTGAAGCAAGCGCTTGCGGAACCCCTGTTGTAGCCACACCGGTCGGCGGCATTCCGGAGGTGCTCAGGCCGATCGAACCTCACTTTCTTGCACGCGGGACCGACGAGCGCGCACTGTCGGAGGCGATCGAAAGAGCTCTTGCAGCAAAGAATTACGATCCCCGGAAGCTCAGACGGAGCGTGGCGTCAGCCTACTCCTGGCGTGCTGCGGCTTTGAGGTTCAAGCATTATGTGGAACCGCTTTTGTCAGAGTTTTCTTTAGCGGGCGGCGTCGGGCATCGCGTTCTTGCAGGCCTGTGCGCCGGAGCCGGGGAGTAGCAGCGAGATGAGTGCAAAGCCCACGGTTTTACTTGATTGCACAAGCGCTGCAAAACCCAAACGGGGCGGGATCCAGAATTACATAATCAATCTTGTGACCGCTTTGAGGCGGCGGGAGGACGAATTCTCGTTTGTTGTGGTAATTCGCGCCGGTCATATGAGAGCGCGGCGGTACCTTGTGGATCTTGCACCGGAAGGTGTACGCGTGCTTGTTCCCGTGGCGTTACGGCAGGGGGTTTTGCTTCACGCACTTGGTGTACGGCTGCCGGCTTTGCGTTTGGGGATCCGCACCGTCGCTACGATTCATGACGTAGGAGTATTCGACGTACCCGAGCTTTACAGCGAGAAGTGGATCCTGCGGCGCCGCAGCCGAATCCGCCAGACCGTTCGACGTGCCGACGGCATTGCGGTTCCGGCGGCCTACACGGCCGGAAGGATCCGAGAGCTCTTTCCATGGTTTCGCGGCCATATAGCCGTTACAGCCGAAGGTGTGGACTTGGAGCGCTTTTCGCCGGAAGCGAGAGCCGAAGATGAGCAGGTTCTTGCGGAGTTGGGCCTCAAGAGACCCTTTGTGCTTCAGGTGGGTGCATTGGCGCCGCGCAAGGACCCGCTTACTACACTCAGGGCTTTTGCCGGCTGCAAGGAAGCGGGGGACTTTGATCTTGTTATGCCCGGGGAAGGCTCACGGGAATACGTCGAGCGAATAAGGAAGGAGGCTGAAAGTCTAGGGGTCGCCCGCAGGCTGAAACTTATCGGCTTCGTGGAACCCGGTGCGCTTCCTGCACTTTACAGACGTTGCACGGTTTTTGTTTTTCCCTCGCGCTACGAGGGCTTCGGACTTCCCGTGCTTGAGGCGATGGCATGCGGAGCCCCGGCTGTGCTTGCAAGAATTCCGTGTGTAAGCGAGGTCGCCGGGCCCGCCGCGTGCTATTTTGAACCCGGAGCTCACCACATGCTTTCCGAAATCCTGGGAGATTTACTCAGAGACGCCGGCCGGCGGGAGCGGCTCCGAGCGGAAGGGATCGCCCGGAGCCGCTGCTTCACGTGGGACAGAACGGCTGAGAGTACCGCCGAGCTTTACAGAAAAATACTTTCCCTACCTTAGGGAAAGCAGCTTTGTTTCCCTCTCTCCGCCGTTTATCACGTAAAGGAGCGGAAGAGGACGGTCCACGCCTTCCACAAAGCCCGGGCGATTCTGCCATGGTGTGGCCGAAAGCACCGAGCAAAGATCAAGCCAGTACTGGAGCCTGGCCGGCTTCAGGCCCCAGGTCATGTGGAAGTGATTCGCCGGTGCGTACTGCTTGTATTCAGCCATGGTCGCGTATTTGGGCATCACGAAGGTGTGAGGCCAGGTCGGCGTTGAGGTGTTGCAAACTGCTTGTGCAAGCTTTTCAGGAAGCTCAACGGTTTGTGCTTCGTCCCAGATCAGGGAGAAGGCGCCTGTTTGAGCGCTGAATGAAAGCCTTCCTGCTATGCCTTCAATGCCGCCCGGCGAAACGTAGGTCACCGAGTTTCCTCCTCCCGGAAAGTAGGAGAAGTCGGCAAGCGGAAAAGCGACCTTCTTCAGGATCTCCTCGGGCGGAGTTCCCGGGAGAGCCGCCCAATCCAAAGAGGCGCTTCCGGAATTGTCTCCGTCCACGAATCCCTTTTCAGCCCAAGCTTCGCCTGAAATCGATACGCCGAGCTTGGAAGCCAGATCGCGGATCTCAAAAGGCTCCCAAACTTTGCGGAAGTCCATAAAGAGCGGAGGATTCCCACCGGTCAGGTACGTAAAAAAGAGCATTGTCAGAAGGCCCTGTACATCGGCCTCGGTTGCAAAGGGTACGGGCGGTTTAGGGCCTTTATGGTCAAAGGTGCTGTTGAAGAGGGACTCCATTAAATCGGGCGTAGGAAGAGGCAGCCCGCGGGTGTCGGAGCCCCACTCAAGCTGATTCATGAAACCGCCGCCCACCGCATTCAGATCGGCGAGTATATCGCGCATAACGAGATACATGGCGCAGCAAACATCGAAGCGCTTACCGTCCTCTTCGGTTCTCAGCTCAATGCGGTCTCCGATATGCTTATCCAGGTAACTTCGAAGTTCCTTGAGTTCCTCCTGGTTGTAGGCCTTTTTCTGCACCATGTCGGCGAAAAGTTTCATATCAAGGCGCGTGATCTCAAGGCCGAAAATGCGGCGCGTGGGGATGACATGCGCAAGTGCGGTCTCCATGCCCATGGAATCGTGGCCGAAGACCACAACTCTCTTGCCGCGAAGGGCCTGCCGGGTGACCGCTGCGTAGCACCAGTCAAGAAGAGCCTCAGCGGTTTTTTCACTCATCGGCGGACGGTCGCCCTCATCCGGCCAGTTTCCGACGTTTATGTGCACCAAAATGCCGCTTTGGCTCAAAGCACCGCTTACAGCATGAGTGAAAACGACCCCGGGTTTGGGGCCGCTGTTGCCGCAGGTCAAGTTGATCGGCGTTCCCGGCGGGAAATGCGAAAGCAGGGAAAGGATCGTTAGTTGCGGGAAGGCCCAAGTGTCCGGCACGCAGACCAAAACCTGAACTCCCTCCGCCAGAAAGCGGGCCGCAACAGCGTCGGCCTCTTTTTCGCCGTCCACAAGCAGGGGGCTCCACACCACCGGTACATCGCGTCCGTCAGGCAGCTTTACAGCGCCCGCAAGTCGATCGGCCGTCATCTCCACGATATTGACCGCCCTTTGGCGCGATGCCTTGTCTATACGAGGATCGCAGGTCGCAAAAACGCCGATCGCAGGAAGGCGTTCCTGGTATGTCGGTTCTTCGGCAAGCCGCTTTGCTTTGGCCATAGGTTATTCCTCCTTTAAGTCCATATCCGTTCGTCTGCGCGCACCTTTGAACCCGGAGACTTCCTGCCAGACTGTAGGGCGTCTTGCGGCGGAGTGCAAGGCCTTCAGCGGGGCTCAAGGTACGTGAGCTTCACCACAAGGTCCG
>CAZGYL010000046.1:0-14912 GCA_964529985.1 uncultured Planctomycetia bacterium
GAGCAATGCGCCGCGCGAAACGCTCGTGCCTGAGCTCGTTTCCGGTCACAGCAACAATCGTGAGCCCGGAGCCCGAACCGCCTTCATGCACGTCGGGCAGCGCGATTGTGCGCTTGGGCCCGAGCTCGCTGGATCGAAACGCCGTCGGACAAGTCATAACTACTGTGTGGGACCTCCCGGAGCCCCGTTGCTTTCAGAACCCAAATCGCCGCCCGCCGGGTCCCGGCACGAGTCCGGCGACTTGCGAGGAGCTATCGTACCTGAAAGTCGCACATTTGGCACGAGCAGGAAAGAAGGTCCCCCGCGCGAGCCCGCCTACTTGCACATACCCCCCGGCGCGTCATAGAATCGCAACCGCTTTGAGCCTATCGGTGATTCATACCAGCGTGGAAACGAGGCGGAGGCCCTGCACGGAATACGTTCCGACCGCATGGGCAGGCGAGGAAAAGGAGGCGGTGTGGTCTCCCAGGTACAGGACGCCGGGGGTGAAGGACGCCCGCGGATCCTCATCCTTGCATTCGGTTGCAATCCTTACGCAGGATCCGAATCCGAGGCCGGTTGGGCCATGGTGGAGACCATCTCCCAGGTCGCAGACACCGTGACTCTGGTGCGGCCCGATCACAAACGCCAGATCGACCGATACTTGGCCCGACACCCGTCCCGGCACATGCGGTTCGTTGAGGTACCCGTTGACGGGCCGATTCTTCGGATCGCGCGGCTTGTTGTGAATACCGACCGCAGAGCCTGGTACTTGGCGTATTTCAGTTTCCTGCGCCGGGCCCACGCTTTGGCCCGCCGGCTGGTCAGTCAGGAGCACTTCGACGCAGCGGTTCACGCAGCCTACGGCTGCTACTGGCTGCCCACACCGCTTGTGGATCTTCCGCTTCCGGTTGTGTGGGGTCCGGTGGGCGGGGCAACGCGTACGCCCGTAAGCCTCTGGCCTTATCTGGGACCTGCGGGCGTTCTCGGTGAGATCCAAAAACGCCTGGTGTTGAGGTTTTTCTCTTTTATGCCGTCAACCCGGCGTACTTGGCGCCGGGCGGCTGTAAGATTAACCGAAACGGAAAACACACGCCTGGCCCTGCCGCGCAGGTTGCGTTCCAAAACGCAGGTAGTGAACCGCGGACTTCTTTCTTTTGTACCCGATCCGCCCGCGCCGCAAGAACGCGAGCCTTTTGTGCTTTTTCCGTCGCGTCTGGAGCCCCGCAAGGGGCCCCGGCTCGCCGTTACGGCGCTTGCAAAGACCCGGGAACCCGTCCGGTTGGTGTTTGCAGCGGACGGCTCTGAACGGAAAGCCGTCTGCAGGCTGGCAGCGAAGTACGGTATTTCCGACAGAATCGACATGCTCGGTTTTGTTCCACGGCAAGAGCTCTTCACCTTGATGCGCCGGGCTGCAGCCGTCCTTTTCTGCGGCCTCAGGGAAGAAGGCGGCATGGCTCTTGCCGAATCAATGATCCTCGGAAGCCCCGTTATCGTGCTTGGAATCGGGGGAGCACGGCTTATAGCTGAAAGCAACAGCGACCCAAGCCGAGTGACGATTATAGAGCCTGCGGGTCCCGCCCGAACGGCTGAACGTCTTGCAGAAGCGATCGATAGAGCGGCGGCTTCCCCCCACCGCGCAACAACGCCTTACTTGGTGCAGGAAGAAGCGATTAAATCCATTCAGGAAGCGGTCCTGCGGGCGGCTGCCTTTGCGAGAAAAAAGGCCGAGCAGACTTGCTGATCCGCCCGGTCAGGCTTCTCTCCTCCTGGGGCGAAGCGGCCTGCGCCCCGTCCTTCCTTCGAGCCGGCCTTTCAACACCTGCCAAATGAATTGCACATGCCCGACCGTGTACCGCTCCCAGAGGTTGCGCGGATCCCTCAGCAACCGGTAAAGCCATTGGAAACCGGCTCTCCGCCACGCAACCGGAGCTTCGCGCATGGTGCCTGCAAGAATGCGCAGCGTTCCCGCTCCCACCCCCCAAATGATCTTTTCAGGAAAATTGCGGGCCAAAGCCGCTGTTACGTACTCAGTGCGCGGAGTACCCATACCCACAAAAACAAAATCCACCTCAGGATAACGCGCGCAGAACTCAACGTAATTTTCCTCAGGTAGAAAGCCGTGCATATACGCCTCGATCCGACAGTGGCGCGATATTTGTTCTATCCGCCGGGAAGCCCTCGCCGCCTCCTCGGTGCTCACTCCGAAAAGCAACGCCCTTGTGGGCGGGAAGGTGGGATCGGTCAAGAACGCGCGGAAAGCTTCCGTCATATTACACCGCTCGTTGATCTTCACTCCGAAAAGCGGTGCGGCGAGTACTATACCCATACCGTCGGCGGTCACAATCCTCGCACGCTCCAGGACCGAACGCAGTCGTTCCTCCGCAGCGGCCAGCCTGTAAATATGCGCATTGACACACAGAATCGTCCGAGGTTGACTCAGCCGATTCTCCAACAGGTAACGTACCTCGTTAACAAGTTGCCCCACCGTGTGCGTGGAGCATGGAACGCGACCCAACCGAACTGATCTTGGTTGCATGCACTTCCTCACCCGACCGCAGCCAAAGCCCGTTCATAGAGCCTTATTAAGCGGCCGTAATACGCCTCCTCGCTGTATTCCGCACGCACCCGCTTGCGCCCTGCCGACCCCATGCGGGCACACGCCTCGGGATTGCGCCACAATTCTCTCATCCGACCCGCGAGCTCATCAAGATCGCCGGGCCGGAATAGAAGACCACACACTCCGTGCTTTACAACTTCGGGAATACCGCCCACCCGGGAAGCAATCACAGGGAGCCCGTAACTCATCGCTTCAACACTTGCAATTCCAAAAGCCTCCCAGCCTAAAGTGGGCACAACTGCAAAACGCGCACCCTGCAGGAGCTCAGCCACTCCCCGGCGGTCGACCTGGCCCAGGAACTTTACGTTTGGAGGGGCCGATTCCACCAGCTCCGGCATGCGGGACCAATCGCCTGCGATTCGAACCGGTATTCCGGTCCGCCGCGCGGCCTCAACTATAAGAGCAGGGCCTTTTTCAGGGCTCACCCTGCCCACGTAAGCTGCGTAAGCGCCCCGGTACGGATCAGCCTGCCGATCAGGCAGCGTCGTCATGTTCGGGATGACAACAATGCGTTCTTCAGGGAACCCGGATTGAATCACCCTCTCCCGCACAAACCTCGAAGGCGGCACGTACCAGTCGACAAACCTGCGGAACAAACCCCGCCGGCGCGCCCAAAAGCTGCGCGCGGCGTATGCAAAGCTCTCACCAAGGTTGTTGCGGCAATTCTTCAGCAAACACCACCATTCCCTGCCGCCTGAACAAGCTTCACAAACTTTTCCATTGAAATGCCAATTGGTGGGACAGCTGAATCGGTAGTCGGGAATACGCATGACGACGGGCACACCGAACCGCCGGCACACAGGAAGCACAGCCGGTGAGATCAAGGGATAAAGGTTGTGAATGTGCGCGATCTCCGGCCGCTCCGAAGCAAGCAAACGCGCAAGCGCACGGGCGCTCCTGAAATTATGAAGCGAGGAAAAGAAAGCTTTCAGTTTGGCCGAGCCGGTCTTTATCTCCTTGCTGTGGCGCATGAAGGTCAAAACCCGGTGGCCCCGGCGCTCCAGCATGGCCGTTATGTGATCGAACATGACATCTTCACCGCCGACGTACCTGTAGCGGTTGTGGATGTGAAGCACCTTCACCGGCTCAACCTCTCAAAAAAATCAAGCGTTCGCCCTGCAATCGAATCCCACGATCGGCTTTCCGCCAGACGCAACGCCCTCAGGCCGAGCTCCCTGCGTTCCTCAGGCGAAAGAAGGAGTCTGCTGAGTTCCGCTGTAAAAGCCCGGAGGTCGCTTGCAGGAACCAGCCTCGCCCCGAAGCACTCCTCGAAGTCCGGCGGAGTTTCAGGTCCTTTGGTGCTGAGCACTGCAAGACCGTGATCAAGCGCCGCCAGCACGCTGGTACGGTTCTCACGCACCCCCCGCGGGAACGGGAAAAGCGCGATGTCGGCTGCGTGCAAACACTTTGAAACCTCTTCCGCCGGTACCCGATCCCGCCGCACTATCCAACCCTCCCGCACCCCGGGCTCAATGCGCTGCTCCATTCTTCGCTGGTAGGGCAAGCTGGCTGAAACCCATGGCTGAAACCCTCCCAAGATCAAAAGCCGCAATGGGATTCCCCGGCCTCTTACCGCCTCAACCGAATCAAGAAGCTCTGCAAAGCCCTTCTGCGCGCTGATGCCGCCGAAGAAAACTGCGATGGGATCCTCAGGCCTTCCTGCAAAACCGAGCTGTTTGCGCCAGAGCCCGCGTTTCTCAGGCGTTACCTCAACGGGAGTTATCGAAGATCCTACGGGAATGTACGCCAAAGGCAGCCTGGCAAGCCGGCTCCAGCGCCTCAGGGCCGCTTCCTCAAGTCTGTTGGGATAGATCACCCCTGAAGAAAAAAGCAGAAAAGGCAAGCTCCGGAGGCGCCAGCGCCAACTTTGAACCGCGAATTCATGCAGCGTTGTTACAACAACGGTTCCGGGACGCCCGAACCTTACGATAGCAGGCAGAAAATTGATCATAAGCCGCCTGCCGTACCCCGGTCCGGCATACTGTACGTTTACAAGAGTCCGGGGGCCGAGTTCGTCAAGAGCACGCAGCACCGTGCGTGCTTGAGAAAAGGTCCAGCGCGGAATGACGCGAAGTACTCTTACGCCGTCTTTGTTTTCACATTCGGGCGCCCCTTGCTGCGCCGTCGTAACGGCTGTAACCGACACTCCCCTGCGTGCAATCGCGTACATAACATTCGCCGTGTAATCCCCAATGCCGCTGAAACGGGGCGGAAGGTCGCCGACCACAACAAGCAGCTTCATGGCCTTCACGGCGCACCTCCAGACCGACTTTCCTCAGCGTTCCCGAGCTCGGGAACACACTCACCGGGAAACCGCGCGGCAAGTGCAATGTGAGCGAGGACCACCATGAAAACAAAAGCGAAAAGGGTCGGGTTGACCGAGGCGGATTCCAGAAGGCCGTCAAGCGCAACTGCAACTCCAAGACTCACCGGGAAAACCGACTCCAAAGCGCCGGAAGCACGCAGCGCTTTGAAAGCCGAGATCAAAACGCGCAGTAAAATCGCTGCAAAGAGCAGAGCCCCGGCGATCCCCAGACTCAATGTCATATCAAGATAAGCGTTATGGGCTTCGCTTATGCCCCAATCCAAGCGGTAAGAAAGTTCGATGATCCTGCGCGGGGTCCAGAAAGCCCCGTAACCGTAACCAAGGAGGGGTCTCTCGGTGACAAAGGAAGAAAGCTCTTTCCAAAGCGGCAGGCGGCCTGTCAATGTCTTGACATTCTGCCTTTCCTCCCTGCCCAGAAGGATTCCATGCATGAACTTGGAGGCAAGCTCCCCCTCAAAGAACACGGCGGCCAGGCAAAGTGCTGAAAGAGCGCCGGTCAAAACCGCCCCCCTGATCATGGGACGAAGGGTAATTGCACCTGCAAGCCCCAAAGCTGCAACTGTACTCACAAACCCGGTCCTGGAGCCGGTCAGAATGCAAAGCAGAAGACCTGCCGCAGCCGCAGCAGCGTAAAAAAGGCCGAACCGCTCCTTCCTCACGTAGAGTAGAAAACCACTTAAAGCCAACAAGCAGCAGTTCAAAGCCTGGTGATTAGGGTGAAGAGTGCCTGCAAAACGGTATCGGGGTGCAAAAGGCTGAAATTCTCCTGTTGCAAGCTCCCAACCCAAGCCGAGGCCTACCTGAATGAGCACAACGAAAAACGCCCAGCGTAGAATACTCCGAAGCGGCCACCTGAAACCGATGCCTGCAGCTCCAATTACACTGAGCCCCAGCACAACGAGCCTGCGCCCCGCAAGAGCTTTGTCCCCGGCCCAAAGCATGCTTGCGCCCGCAAGAAGCAAGAACGCCGCCACAAGGGCTTTTAGGATTGCATCACCTCGCTTCGAGCGACTGTTGCTTCCGAAAAGCAACGCCGCAGCCCCGTAAGCTCCCAGAAGCACAAACGCAATGCGCCGCGGGAGGTTTCCGCTGCGAACCTTGCTCACCTGCACACTGGGATCGGGGTTGAGAATCTCCTCGCGCGTGCGCCCGCTCAGCGGATTCCCATATGCGAAAAAGAAGACCAATGCGGTAAAGAGAATAAGGCCCGCAAGCCTCAAAGGCCCAAGGCCCTCTGTTCTTTCTTTTTCTTCCCGCACCGAGCGTTCCATACTCACAACGTTCCGTTTTCGAAACCCGGTTCTCAGGAACTCTGCAAAGCAGGGTCCGAACGGAGAACAGCCCCGAAAGCAGCGGCCCGTGCGCCCGCGCATGCAATATGCGCGCAAAGAAACGCAACAGCCGCTCCCAAAGCGCCCCAAACGCTCATAAGGGGCAAGCCCACACCTGCAAAAACAAAAAGACCCAAAGCGTTCACTGCACAATCCACTTTCGGTCTGTTCAGAACGTACAGTCCCCTTGAGAACGGGAATCCTGCAGCAAGAGCCACAAGGCCCGCCATCAAAAAGGCCACAACGGCTCCATGCCCTGAAAAAGCAGGACCGTAAAGCATTGTTACGACCTTACCGCCCATAATGCCGATCGGAAGAGCCACGAGGGCGATTACCGCCGCAAAAAGAACAGTCCAGCGGTACACGGTCCTCGCCAGCACCCTGCGGTCCTTCCCTGCAAAGGCGTGCGCTATTCTGGGTCCCAGGAAGTTTTGGATTCCGAGAAGAAGTGGGTTGCAAGCCGCCGCCACAGAGGCGCATGCACCCCAAACGCCCGCCTCGGCGGTGGAACGGAAAGCCGCGAGCGCCCAGGGCGAAAGCACTTGGCTGAGCGACCCGAGAAACGCACCGAGGAAAACCCACCTTCCAAAGCGCCAGTGCTGGAGGAAATCTCCTCCAAGCCTTGATTTCTCGAACCTGATCGTTCTTCGAAGTCCGAGAAGTACCGCGCCTACCGGCAGTCCGCATGCACCTGCAACAAGCAGAAAAGCAAGAGGTGCGGAGAGCCGATCTGAAAGAGCTACGCCGACAAGAGCACCCACGCCCAGCAAAGCTATTGTGCTGTCCATGGCAAGAGCGGCTTTCATTCGCAGTTGTGCAAAGAGAAGCCGCCGCGTGAAATCGCGCAGAAGCAGCAGCGGCAAAGCCAAAGCAAGCGCACCGAGAACGACCGGAAGGCCCCCACCGCCCTTGAATGCAAGAGCAACCGCGGCCCAACCCGCAGCGAACAAAGCGGCTGCGAAACCCAACCCAAGCTGCTGAAGAAGGACGCTTCCCGTGTAAGCGGGTTTCTCCTTATCCGCCAAGACAGGGTAGCGGACCATGTAGGGCGTTGAAACCAAGGCGTTCTGCACGTTGACGGCAAACACAACCAAGGCGAAACCGAGAACGTACAGCCCGTACTCTTCCTTTCCGCACGCCCTCCCCACCACAATCCCCGTAAGCACGTTCGCAGCGCTGGCTACAGCCTGGTCGGCAAGGGAGACCACAACCGTGCCTGCGAACGACACTTCGGTCAAGCCCGTTTCCGGGTAGGACTCCACTGCAGGTGTTCCAGCACCTTGGGCAGAGGAATCCCTCATAGCTTACATCCTCGAACAGACAAACTTCCCGCCGGCGGCTTAACTCACACAGCCCCCGACATGCGGAAAACAGCTGGAATGGTCTTTGCAATCAGCTTCAGGTCAAGCCACAAGGACCAGGAATCTATGTATTGCATGTCCAGCCACATCCAATGGCTGAAATCAACCCGCCCGCGGCCGTTGACCTGCCAAAAGCATGTAAGCCCGGGCCGCACGCTGAACCTGCGGCGGTGCCATTCCTCGGTGAAGCGCTTGTAGTCGCGCAGGGGAAGCGGCCTGGGCCCCACAAGGCTCATATCGCCCTTCAACACATTAAGCAACTGAGGCAGCTCATCGATACTCAAGCGCCGCAGCACTCTGCCCACGCGGGTCACCCGGGGGTCCTTTGCAATCTTGAAGGCCGCACCCGAAGCCTCGTTTTGCTCTTCAAGCTGATCCTGAAGCTTTTCAGCACCTGTGATCATGGTTCTGAACTTATACATGTTGAAGCGCCGTTTATTGAAACCGATCCGTTCTTGAACAAAAAAAACCGGACCCGGGGAGCTGAATTTCACAAGCGCACATACAGCAAGCAGAAAAGGTGCAAGCAACAGGAGAGCGAAAAACGAAAAGCATATGTCCATACCCCGTTTAGCGATTGATTCGACAGCACCTTTCGGCCGGTAGCGCATTGTAAATACCGATTCATCCCCTACACGAGAGACGGACTCGGCTTGCGCGCCTCCCGGGAAAGAGGCCGGAAAGACGCGGACCACAAGTCCGTGATTCTCGCATACGCCCAGAATCTCATTCACCTGCCTGTAGCAAGGCACAAGGGGCAAGAAAACCGCGACTTCATCAACGACGTGCTCGCGCAGGTACTCAGGCAGACCCGCAACGTCGGTGACCACAGGAACTCCGGTCACAGCAGGGGCCTCGTGCACTTTTGGCCCATCGGCGACAAAGCCCGTGACTTTGTAGCCGAACTGCTTGTCTGAAAGAAGATTTTCAACAAAACGTGCCGCCCTCGAGTCCGTTCCCACCACAAGCACGTGCCGCAGGTTTCCTTCCGTGTTCCACACCAAAGCCAAATACGAGCGTACAATAAGTCTCAACGCGAAAAGAAGACCCCAGCCGGCAAGAAAGAAAACCCCCAGGAAATTGTAGGTCACAGCTTCAAGCCCCAGGGGCGGCCCGGCAGCAGCAAGGACGGCGGTTGCCGCCGACGCGACCGCAAATGAGCGCGCCAGTTGCAACCTCCCGCTTTCAGGCTGCCACTTGAACAACCCGAAAAGGCGGCACATACCATGCCAAAAGAGCCCGAAAAGGGCGACCCAAAGTACATTCAGCATGATCACTCGAATTGCAAGCGCATTGAGGAAGGCTTCAGAGCGGAATCCGTAGACTTCAACGGCAAAAGCAACGAAGAGAGAACTACCCCAGGCAACGAACGAAGCTGCTTTCAGGGCCTTTACAAGCAACTTTCTCCTGCTTAACAACATGTTTATCCTCCGACCGGCGCGGCCCGATCATGCGATTGCACCGCCGCGGCTCTTGTTCAACACAACGCCCAAAAGGCGGGTCCGGGCTCCCTCCAGAATGCGTTTCGTCCGTTCGGCAAGCTCGAACGAAACACGATCGGCCTCCACTACAAGCACCATGCCGTCGGTGAGAGGTGCCCACTTCAGCGAGGCGCTGTCGGTGGTGACCGGCGGAAGGTCGATCACTACAAAGCTGTACCGAGCGCGAAGCTGCTCGACAATGCGCCGGAGGGTTACAGGCGCGCAGTCCCGCGGTAACGAATGTACCACATCAAGCGATCCTCCCAACGCCACGGGGCGGATCACTACACCTTTCCCCTCTTTGGGCTCATCCTCTTCTGAAGCGGTAGGCAGATCGAGGCGGAAGAGCTGCTCCACCCTTCTGACCTGCCCCTTGCCGGGCACGTGGAGGAGAAGCACGCGCCCCGATTCGCCCCTTGAGAGCCGCGCAGCGAAATTGGCCGCCACCGTGCTCGCTCCTTCTCCCGGGTGGCAGGAGGTGACACCAATGACTCCGACGGGAGGGCTGTCACCGTCAAGCGATAGCCCTAATCTGGCCTGAAGAGCTTCGAAATACTCTCTACTGCGCTCGGTTGTGTCCCATGCCCGGCGCGATCGGAACGCAAGAGAGCCTCCGCGGGCACGCCCGCTTACGGCCACGTCGCCGATAAGAGCCTGCGGTCTCAGAGTGCGGCTGCGCAACCGCGGAATAACAGCCAGTGTGGGCGCCTGGAGGGCTTCTTCCACATCCTCAGGCCTCGAGATCGCGCTTGTCAGATACTCGGCGGTAAGAGCCACGCTCACCGCCCCGAGCACAGCTGCAGCAAACCCCAGCAGGAGGTTCAAAAGCCTCCACCTCCCGACCGGCTTAATCGGCAGTGTTGCGGGCTGCACTACACTGACGCTTGAAAGCTTCTCAGCGGCAATCGCCCTGTCGATCCTTGCCTGCTCGCGGTTCTCAGCGTAACGCTGGTAATTCGCCTCCTGAATGCGCAGTTCACGCCGCACATTGGCAAGCTGCATTTCCGTTTCATTGAGCGATTCAACATCTGAGCGCATGCCGCCCAGATACGTCTTCAAAGCTTCAAGCTCAACCTGCAGGGCCGCAAACTCCGCCTTCCCGGCAAAAAGAAGTTTTTCCACCTCCTGCCTTGTTGAGTTCAAGCCCACCGTGACCTCTTTGCGCGGCACGCTCTGCTGCTTGAGAAACCTCTGCGCTTCCTGGACCTGCTCTCTTACCACCTGGACCGGTGTCGTGCCCTCTCCGTAACGAGCTATAAGATCAAGTTCCTTCACCTTCAGATCGAACAGCCTCTGGCGCATAAGGTCCGAGCCGTAGCTGGGGGAGCTTTCGCTCCTTGAAGTCTGAACGGTCTCGGGCAGTTTCTTGAGAAACTCCTCCAGCGCTCTCACTTTCGCCTCTGAGGCTGCAAGCTTTGAGGAGGTCTCCTGAATCCGCCGCTCAAGTTCGCCCATACGCTCGGTCAGGATGCGGCGCCAGTCCTCAATCGAGGCGACGCCGTAACGGTTCTTAAGATCTCTGAGCCGTTGCTGCGTTCTGGCGAGCTCCTCCTGCAGAAGCTCTGTTTGGCGTTTGAAAAAATCGTAGGACTCGCGCGGGCGGTATATGATCTTGCGTTCCTCCTGATATACGGAGACCAGAGTGTCAAGAACGCGCCGGGCGCTCTCCGGGCTGTGAGCTTCAAAAGAGGCGGCGATTACGTTGCTCTTTCTGAGCGCATGAACTCTGAGGTTCTTACTGAAGATCAAGAGAGCTTTCTGGGCCGGCGGAAGTCTCCGGCTCAGGCCCAAAGACTCAAGGAGGCTTCGGGCCCCGGCACGCAACTGCGAGATAATCCCTCCTTCAGAGTTCGATTTTCCCTCTTGCGACCCGGGGTCTTCGGGTTCCGAGGCGTCGTAGAGAAAAAACTCGGGCCCGAGCCTCCCAATCACTTTTTCAGCCACGCTGCGGCTCGTGAGGATTTCAAGCTCCGAGTTTATTTCGTTTTCCCACGAGCGGCTTAACCCCAAAACGTTCCCCGGTTCGGCAAGCGGATCGACAACGAGATTCTCCCGCCCGGGCCTTACCAGAAGCTTCGCCTCCGAGCGGTAAACGTCCGGGCGCAGTAAAGCGAATGCCGTTGAAGCGCCCGCTATGAACAGGAATGTGAAGAGAGCTTTCTTCTTGTGGCGAAGAACAACGAGCACAAATTCATTCCAAGATCGGATTCGTTTCATCGGGCCACCGGACATGCCTGCCTCCGTGGGAACGTCCCTGCGGGCGGCTTGGTTCAGAGCCAGGCTTTCACGGGCTCTGTGGAGTCAGCGCCTCCGCCGGGCTTCCTCCTTTCTCCTCTTTCAAAATCCGCAGGTGCTTTCGGGGAGGCCTCAGCTCCCCGGCCCATCAGGCCCCGACACCTCAGCCTCAAAACCTCTCTACGCTACCCCATACTTTAACCGCATGGAAGGGGTTTTTGGAAAGAGGCAGGAAAACAAGGAAAAAACCGCGGCGGCCAGGCCGGGTGAAATCCTGAGCGGGGTGCAGGGCGCGGAGCGGGTCCGGCCTCCGGGCTTGCTTGCGCCTGTCCGTATCGGTCGTTGCACGCTGAGTGCCCGCCCGGGTCCGGGAAAAAGGCCGAAGTCAAACGCAGCTCAGAAATTAGGCCTGATGCCGGCGGTGTGTTCGTCGCGGCGCGTGTCGTAGAGCCAGATAAGCCCGAGGTTTCCGATCAGCTTGTAAATGTGCTGCTGCACCCACACGTCGACATTGGCGATCGTCGTACGCGGAACCCACACGATATCATGCGGCTGGAGAAAAAACGAATCGCCGGCTTTGCCTTCCAGAGCATCACGCAGGTCAACCGCGCAACCGTAGCGCTTGCCGTTCCGCTGGCGGATTACGATAACACTGGACAGCTCCGCTGTATCGAGCAGAAAGCCTCCGGCCTGTATTATCGCCTCAAGCAGAGTGACCTTCCCGGGGATCTCGTACATGCCGGGATTACGCACCTCACCGCCTATGAAAAACCTCTGCGAGTAAAGTTTCCGGGGTATTACGGCCACCTCCGGCACTTTGAGAATATTGCCGTAGATATTAATCAACTCCTCCCGCACTTCAGCCGGTGTTTTTCCAGCAACTACAATGAGGCCCACCTGTTGCAACGAAATGGTGCCGTCTGGAAGGACCGTCACCGTATCGTTGAGCTCCGGGGAGTAATAGAACTTGAATTCGATCTCGTCACCGGGCATGAACGTAACCGGTGGCATCGGTTCGGCCGCCATTTCTTCCGGCGTACGATCTGTCAAGGGCGCGGAGCTGCACCCCAAGCAGCACAGAAGCGCTGCAACAAAGAGCTGGAAAAATCTTTCCGGCACTTTTTCCCTCTTCATAGAGGTTCCTTTCCTCCTCTCACTTGATCAGCCTCCCCCGGTTTCTTTGCTCAAAAACGCCGGGCAAGAGCCAAAAACAGAGCAGCCTCGGCGGGAAAGACTTCCTCCCGCACCCAGAAGTAAACCATCCGCTCCAAGCACAGCAAACGAAGCACAGGGGAACCCGGGTCCGGGAGAAGCGCTTCCAAACCGCGCGGGGGAATTCCTACCGTACCCCCCACCGGCCGCCTCTGTCAAGGCGCGGAGCGACCGTACATTCAATGACCGCATTCCATGCCGATTATCAGCCCGGCACCCAGCAACGCGCAGGCTGCAAGCGCAGCCAAAACCGCTGCGATCGCTGGATTTCGGCGGGACCACTTTGAAACACGGTCGCACATGGAAGGTTTTACAGCGGAAACAGGTCTGAATTCCCGGTAACTGCGGATATCCGCTGCAAACTCCTTGGCTGTTGGGTAACGCTTGCGGGGATCCTTGGCAAGGGCTTTCATGCAAACGGCCGCAAGTTCCCGGTCCACGCACCGTTTCACTTTGCGGGGTTCCTCAGGCTCGTGGTAAAGGATCTCCTCCAAAACTTCGGAATACGTTTTACCGGCAAATGGAAGGCGGCCCGTTAATATCTCGTAAAGGATCACACCCAGGGCGAAAACGTCGCTGCGGTAATCAACTTCGTTAACCTTCCCAAGCGCCTGCTCGGGCGACATATAGGCCGGAGTGCCTTTTATCAGCCCATCGCGCGTAAGATGGGGCGATTGCTCCGCTTGCTCCTCCCGCTTCACTTTCTTCGAAAGCCCCCAGTCCATTACAAGAACGGTACCGAAGTCATCGACCATTATGTTTTCGGGCTTAAGATCCCTGTGGATGATCCCTCGGCTGTGGGCGAAGGCGATCGTCTGGCACACCTTTTCAAAAATATCAATAAGCCTTGCGGTCATATGCGGGCAGGCGAGCTCTTCGACTTTTCTCTCCTTTAGGATCTGCCTGAGGGTGCGCCCTTTGACCAGGCGCATGGCGTAGAAGCATTCGCCGTTTGGGAAAGCTCCCGCCTCGTACACCGGTACGGTTCCAGGGTGTTCCAGATCGGCGAGGATTCTTGCTTCTTCAAAAAAGCGGCTGCAGGCTGCCCGGTCGGAGGCCCGCAGTCTCTTAAGCCTCTTGATCGCAACAGCACGGTCGAGGTTCAAGTCCTTGGCCTCGTGGACCACCGCCATACCGCCCTCACCGAGCTTTCTGCCGATGACGTAGCGCTGCTGAAGAGATCCGGCCAGCGGAGGCAATGCGCCCTGCGGGCAGCTCCCCTCCGCCGTGTCGCCCGGTGTAAGCGTAACTGTGGGCAGTTCCTCCGAAGGAACGCTCTGCGGCTCCTGCTCCTTGGCGGAATCTGTGGGAAAATTGTGAATCTTCTCGGCTTTGGCCTCCGACTTCTTAGGCTCTTCCATGGTTCGCTGAACCCCGTTCGTCCAGTGGCGGAATCAAAGTTTTCCTTCGTATGGTACGCCCAAGCAGCGTAAAATTCACGCTTTCAGGCTACAACCGGCACGGCGGGAACGAGAGACACGTCAGCGGCCCCGGTGTAGGATCCGGCCCGCAGCTTCCGAAAGGCGACGGCAGCGCCGGCGCACCGGCGAAAAGGTATGCCAAAAGCCTCACAGCGTCCGCCACATTGAGCTTCTCATCGTCGTTGGTGTCCGCCGCGTTCAGGCACTGAAGCTCTTCTCCAGCAAATAAGTGGGAAAGAACCGCAATCGCGTCGGCAAGGTTCACAGCCCCGTCGGCGTTGGAGTCTCCGCGCCTGAAGACCTCGGCCCTCAATGTGAGACCTTCCTTTACCGCCGGGGGGATTGATCGCCCGCCGACGACAAACACCGTGCGAACCGGCCACTCTCCCAATGTATCGCAGAAGCGAAGGTCGACTCTTTTTGCTTTGAGCGTGTATCGGATCGAAAGCATTGCGAAGCGATCGGTTGAGGGAAGAGAAAGCCGGGCGCTGTAATCAATGACAACTGCTTGCACCACCCCGTCTTCGAAAACCTTTACGTTGTGAAAATCAGGCGGACCTCCCTGCGGGCCCGCCGTGCGGATATCTTCAGGACAGCTTACGGCATTACACCAATTCCCGCTGCACGGGTCTTCTTGCCCCAAACCGCTGCAGGCATCGATCGCAGCTTCCAGTGGATCATGGCAAAGACCCCATGACCAGCCCTGAACACCGTCGATGCTCCAGGAACCGACCACAACCGCTTTCGTTCCGCCTGAGCTTTCGACCTTCAAGGAAAAATCTTCCGGAGAGGCCGCCCCCAGCCGCTCCCCCCATGCAGCGCTTGAGATCAAAACCCAAAGCAGGTAACTCGGAAAAGAAGAAAGCCGGTGCGCACTCACTTCCCTGCCCCGTTTATATAAGTGTGCATGATTCGTAGAATCTTTTTCTCGTTCGCGGTCAAGACT
>CAZGYL010000047.1:0-10632 GCA_964529985.1 uncultured Planctomycetia bacterium
GTCGATATCAGGAAGCGTGGAATCAAGGATCACGACATCATAGCGCGTGCCTGTTTTGCTGCGATCGGTCAGTCGCAGCAGAGCTTCTGATCCGCGGCTGACTTCATGTATTTCGGTTGCATATCTCGCAACTGCGTGCTTGATTACATGGCGGGCCGACGGGTGGTCTTCGGCAACAAGAATGCTAAGCGGCTCCACGCCTTCCAGAGAAGGCAGACCCGGCTCAGCCCCCTTGGGCAGGGCGAATCGAACCGTAAAGAGGAAGGTCGCTCCGCGCCCGGGTTCGCTCTCAACCCAGATTCTGCCGCCCATAAGCTCGGTAAGCTGCCTGCAGATCGCAAGCCCCAGTCCCGTACCGGGTGTTGAAGCCGAAGGCGCCGGGGCCCCTTGCGCAAAGGGATCGAAAATCTTGGCTTGGACTGAGGGATCGATTCCGGGGCCGGTGTCTCTTACCGAAAACTGAAGCTCGACGCTGCTGTCGCGCTCGGACCTCTTCTCGACTTTCACAACGATTTCGCCCTGCTCGGTGAACTTTACGGCGTTGTTAACGAGATTAAGAAGAATCTGCCTGAGGCGCTGCGGATCTCCTATGAGAACTTCCGGTACGTCGGGCGCAATGTCGCAGACAAGTTCGACCGCTTTTTGATGAACCCGCGGGCTTAGGATCCGAAGCGCATCCACCACTGTAGGACGAAGCGAGAATTCAACGGCCTCCAGCGAGAGTTTTCCTACCTCGGCCTTTGAGTAATCCAACACATCGTTGAGAAGATCGAGAAGTGTGTCGGCGGAACTGCGGACGGCTTCGAGGTACTCCCGCTGCTCCACGCTGAGATCGGTCTTCAATGCGAGTTCGACCATGCCGATGATCCCGCTCATCGGGGTGCGGATCTCATGGCTCATGTTCGCAACGAGAGCGCTCTTGGCGCGGCTTGTCTCCTCAGCCCGTTTCCAGGCGTTGAAAAGGGAGGTTATGTCTACAGTTGTGCACAGGACACCAACGTAGCGCCCGCCCAGATAAAGGTGCTTCAAGTTCAAGCGGACCATGTAATTTCCGATCCGCTGATCGAGCCACATTGGGCCTCTGGGAGGACCGCTCTTAAAATCCGAGATCAGATTGGCGATCTCCTCGGCGCCCCGCAGGCGCTCCAACTCCTCCAGAGCGGCCCCGCTGAGATCGTCCGGCTCGATCCTCAGGAGTTTACAAAAGGATTTATTTACATGGAGGATTTCTCCCGTCGGGCCTACGACGAGGATCCCGACTTCCAGAGCTCCTACCAGTTCCCCGAGAGCAACTTTTTCCTCGTCGAGGAGTTCGGTAGTTTGAAGAGATTCCTGTTTCCGGCCCAAATAAACCTCCCTGCCGGTTCCACCGCCGGGCGGACGTTGCACTTGAGGCACTATAACAGTACCGCCGGCTTTCAGTCGGGGCACAGGACAGAAAAGCGCCCCCAGAAGGCTACCTTGCAGGGGAGGAGCTGCAACCGGCGTGACTCGGGTCGGAGAGACAAGAGCCGCCGACGTTTACCCTCCGATTTTATCGGATCCGACTCTCAGCGGGTTTATGGGGACAAGCGCTGCATCAACACCTCTGGCTGCGGCATTCACCGAGCGTGTCCTCGGTAGGATCGGTGCCGCAAGCCTCTGCACCCGGTTCGGGTATGCTTCCACCGCCGAAAAGGTAGGTCAAAACGGCGATTGCATCGGCTATGTTCAGTTGCCCGTCATCATTGCTGTCTGCGGCATCAGGGCAAACCGGTGCGGGCTCTCCTCCGAAAAGATGTCCCAGCAGACTTACGGCGTCCGCTATGTTTACCGCTCCGTCGTCGTTCACGTCCCCCCGCCGGAAAGACGTGCCGCCCGCACCTGGCTGGATCTGAAATGTCTCTTCAAAATCCACAGAGACGCTCTCACCGGCTTCGTTGCTTGCTGAAAGCGCGGTAAGGATCGTCAGCGTTCCTCCCTGCGGGGGAAGGATATACAGACCTTCTTTCGTAAGCGGATCGAAGTACAAAGGGACGGGGGATCCCGTACCTTGGAGGTCTCCGTACTCAAGGCCCGGGAACATCGCGACCCCTTCGGGTACGGCCAGGCGAAGGAAAAGAGCAAAACCCTTTCCACCGGGACCGTAAGTCAATTCCCCTTCCAACATAAGGCCGTTGTTGTGCTCCTCATCCATAGGGTCGTAGGTCAGAAGGCACTGTACGAGGGGATCGCTTGCCTCTTGAACGCGTACTTCCACTTCAACAAAATTGTCATAAACCTTGGTAACCGTCATTGGAGCACGCAATACGGCCGAATCTCCTACGTCGCATTCGGCTCCAAAATCCGAGAGTTTCACGCTGAAGCGGAAACCCCCGATCTGATCCCCTTCCTTAAGCGAGTCCAATCGAAGCTCGCCCATGTCGGCGTTTACTTCAATGCCGAGCTCCTCTTCGAATCCACCGAAAAGAGGAGAGCCCTGCTTGAAGCACAAGTCCTGTGTAAGGGTCGCTGACTCGCCGCCTTTGTCGGTGCTCAGGTATGTTGTCACTTTGACGCATTCGTACTGCTGAGGGTCTCCGTCGCAAGGCTCCATGATGTACGGGATACAACTTTCCTGAGCCAGTACGGAAGAACAGATCGTCACACATGAACAAAGAACCACCACCCGCATCATTTCGGCGCCTCCTTTTCTGTGTACCGACGAACCAAAAGCAGGTGCGAGCGGCCTGAAGCTTTCCCTGCCCCACCTTTCACTGCCCACACACTCAATTCTAATCCCAGACCCCCGGCCGGGGCAAGGTGCAGGCGGGGAAAAGCACTTTGTCCGGATACAAAGCACCGCAGGGGCGGTCGTCAGGCGGCGGTTAAAAGCTCTTCAAGAAGCTTCCTTCCGCGCAGTATCGCCCCGCGCAGATCCGACACCCTGTCCTGCTCGATCGTGAGAAATCCCCTGAATTTGACCTCTCTCAGGGCCTTCACCACAGCTTGCAGGTCCATTCTCCCGGTTCCGACCGCCGGGAAATAGTAGGCCAGGCCGTCCACATCCCGAACGTGAAGGTTAAAGAGCAGGTCCCTGAGCTTGTAGATCGCAAGCGGCGGATATTCGCGGTTGATCCAGATCCAGCCTATATCCAGATTCATGCCCAAAGCCGGATCGCCGATTCGATCGTGCAACCTCAGAAAAGCATCGGTTGTAGGCACGAAGGTATGGGTATGGTTCTCAAGAGAGAAACGCAGGCCGTGCGCTTTTGCAATCTCTGTGGCCTCGCGCATGATGCTGACAAAAGTATCCCAAGCCGCACGGGCGGGGAAATTCGCAGGAACTTCAAGGTGATACTTTACCGCGGGCGGAGGCGCTCCTTTTCCTTCGCGGATCGCATAGTAACGGGGAAGGTACGACCGCGGGCCTTTGATGTCCGTGGGCCAGGGTGCCACGATATTTATAATGGGAGCTGCAAGGGCCTTGGCCGCAGCGCAGCCCGCTTCAAAAGTTCTGAGCGCTTCTCTGAGCTCGCTTGTTTTTCTGCTTCCCAGTCCGGCCACCGCGTTTTGGAAAAGGACAAATTGCGAGCACGTTAAGCCTACGTCCGAAAGAAGCCCTCTTATCCGCGCGAGCTCTTCGCCTTTCCAATAGGTTTGCAGCTCGCTTGCCCTTGCAACGATCAATTCGATCCCCGAAAAACCCATACCTGCGATCCGCCGGATTTCCTCGTCCCAAGGGGGCCCCTGTCCGATCCCGCGAAAGGTCCACGAGACACAACCTATGCGCATTTCGCGCGTTCCTTGGGAGGCCGAAGAGTTCCTTGAAGCCGAGAAGGCCGCTCCAGCCGCTGCTCCGGCTATAAAACCTCGTCGCGAAAGCATGAATTCCTCCTTTTCCTGTTGCTGCCCGCGCTTCTACGGCAAGTCCGTCGCAGCCGGGCCTTCTTGCCATTTCTCCCAGCAAACGATTTCGGCAAGCGGTTTGCGCTTTTTCTTCTCCGGAGGCAGCGGCCGAAGCGGTTCCACCGGATAGCCCAAGGTGAGAACCTGAACCACTCTGATATTCTCAGGAATTCCGAGGATTTCCTTTACCTGATCTTCGTAAAAGGCGCCAATCCAGCAGCTCCCGACACCTTCGGCCGCAGCTTGAATCACCATGTGGTCGATCGCTATCGCCACATCTATGGGATAGGCGTACTGGCCGCACCTCATTACGTAGTCGGTAAGGGTGGCGCAGCATGCAATAACAACAGGCGCTTCGCCCACAAAACTCTGCCCTGCACATGCAGGAACAAGCCGCCTTCGGGTCTGCTCCTCTCGGACGACGACGAATCTCCACTCCTGAACGTTTCGCGCCGAGGGTGCGATCCTCCCGGCTTCGAGGATACGCCTGAGCACTTCGGGTGGAACGGCCCGCGCTGCGTAGCGCCTCACGCTGCGCCTTGCGCACAAAACGGGGAGCAATCCGCCGAGGTTTTCCTCTCTATCTTCAGGACCCGCTTCGCCCATGATGTTTTCCTCCTTGAGTCGGAAACAGCACCGAAGGCAGGTTCAAACCTTTTCCGGAGGCATGCTGTAAGTGTTACATTTTAGCATAACAAGGACGGCCTACTACCCTCCGGGGCATTTTGCGCCGGCTTGAGGGAATTGTACAAACAGCAAAGTTGTTTTGAAATGGAGCGTTGCTTGAGTCCTTCCCGTCTGTTTGCGGGGAGGGGGCCCGCAGCGTGAGAGATTCGGGGCACAAACCCCAGGAGGAAAAATCATGGCCAGGAACCTTTTCGTCTTGAATCCAGAGGCTTCCAAGCGGCTGATAGGGCGGGGCGTCGTGCAGTACGAGCCTTTCCGGCGGGCTCTTAAGAACGGCACCGTTGTGATCGTTGCAGGAAGCACCAACGGGTGGATCGCTGAGGCGCTCCTGGGAAAGGATTTTCCGCGGCGCGATTTTCTGCGGGGTTATCTTGGGCCTTCTTTTGAGAAGGGTCCCTTTCCCGGGGATGTGGTCCTGCGTAGAGGGGTATGGGATCGGGGGCGGCAGATCTTTGATGTCGTAGGCGAGCTTGGTCCTGAAGACCTCATACTTAAAGGCGCCAACGCGGTAAACCCGGCGTTGGGACAAGCTGCGGTTCTTGTAGCCGATCCTCGAGGCGGGACGGTTCTGCGTGCTCTTGAGGCGCTCTTCGGAAGGCGTACCCGAATCCTCGTGCCGGTCGGTCTTGAGAAGTCGGTGACCGAGGATCTCTTTCAGCTCAGCCGGTATGTCAACCTTTCAAGCGAGCCGGGCTGGCGTTTGGTCCCGCTTGCGGCCGACATTTTTACTGAACTTGAGGCGTTTAAAGTTCTTTGGGGCCTTGAAGCCCGGCATGTGGCCGCTGGTGGAATAGCAGGTGGGGAAGGCAGCGTGGTCTTGTTGGTTGAAGGGCCGCGGGAGCAGCTCGAGGAGGCCCGCAGGACTGTGGAAGAGTGCGGAGGGTATGCAGGTGCGTGAGGGCTCAAAGCCTGTAGGCGCAACGCTTAACCGCCTGCTGAAGCTTTCGGTCCCCATGCTCATTGCCAACCTCTCGGTGATGATCATGGTGGCCGTAGATACTTACTTCGTGGGTACCATGGGGGATCCGGCCGTAGAGGCGGACAGAGTGAGGCGCACGGAGGCTCTTGCCGGCCTCGCTTTTGCCGGCCCCCTCATCTGGGTGGTTTCTTCGCTTTTCAGCGGGATCATTGCAGCGATCAATACATTTGCAGCGCAGATTTGGGGTGAAGGCCGCAGCAGCCGTCTCGGCCTGTATCTCGGGCAGGCGGTGGGACTGGCTTGTCTGTTTTCGATCCCATGCGCTGTTGTGGGCTTGGGTGCGCCTGCAATCTTCAGGGTCATGCCCATCGAAGACCCTGGAGTTTTGGAGGCTGCAGTTCAGTACGCACGTATCCGTTTCTCGGGCTTGCTCTTTCCGCTTTGCAATATCGCTGCAAGCGGGCTCTTTGAGGGCATCGGCCGAGTGGGAACGCCGACCGCGGTGGCCCTCTTTGTCAACGGCCTGAACGCGTTTCTCGACTGGGTGCTTGTTCGGGGAAACCTGGGCTTCCCGGAGCTGGGTGTTGCAGGAGCCGCGTGGGCGTGTGTAGTAAGCGCCGCCTGCGGTAGCGGGGTTTATCTTTTCCTTCTGCTTCGACCCTCGTTCCGTAGGCCCTACCTTGCGGGCTCTTTCAGGCTGCCAGGCGGCAGGACCTTGGCAGCGTTCCTGAGGGTGGGACTTCCCCAGGGAATAAGTTGGTTCTTGGAGTCAGCGCTCTGGGCCGCCTTCTTGCTTCTTGTCAACACCCTCGGCACGGTTGTGGCTTCAGCCCAGCAGATAGCGGTGGCGATTCTGCACTTTGCTTTTCTGCCTGGGATGGCGGTGAGCACCGCCACAACCACCCTGGTGGGCCAGGCGATCGGGGAGCGGAACCATCAGGAAGCACAGCGTGTTTTCCGTTGCTCGCTGGGAGTGACGGTGGGTTACATGGGCTCTGCGGGTCTGCTTTTCCTGCTTGCCCGCGATCCGCTTCTTAGAATCTTCTCAAACGATCCGGAGGTACTCGCCGTAGGCCGCGTGATACTTCTTTTTGCAGCTTTTTGGCAGGTATTCGACGGCCTCTATATCGCTTCGGTGGGCGCGCTGAGGGGTGCGGGCGATACAGTGTACCCTGCTGTTATTTATTTCGGCGCGGGGTGGCTGTTTTTCATGCCCGCCGCTTACCTCAGTACGAGGGTTTTCGGCTGGGGTGTTGTGGGAGCGTGGGGTTCGGCCGCGACTTTCATAGCAATCGCCGGAGTTCTGGCCTTCTTGAGGTGGGCGGGCGGCAAGTGGCGGTCGTTGCGCATTACCGAAGAGCCGCTTCCAAGGCCTGCCGGTGAGCCTGAGGTGGGGGACCTGCAGGGGACCGCGGAAACAAAGGAGTCTGGTGCTACTTCACCGGCTGAGCCTGTTCAACGACAATAGGGGCTTCTTGCTCTCCGCTTGGAGCCGCCTGAGGCTCAGGAAGCTCAAGCGTGAAACGGGATCCTTCGCCGGCGGTGCTTGTAACACTCACGGTGCCGTTGTGGGCTTTGGTAAGCGCGCGCACGAGCGTGAGACCTATCCCCGATCCTTCTTCCCCCACGTTCGGTGCGGCGGTCACCTTACTTACAAAAGGCTCGAAAATCTCCTCCTGTTTCTCAGGCGGGATCCCCACTCCCGAATCTATGACCTCAAGTACGGCTTTGCGCCCGGGGCCTTCGCCTTCAACTCTTGCACGCACTTCCACCCAGCCTCCCCGCGGCGTCCATTGAAGCGCGTTTTGAAGCAAGCACTCAAGGCAGCGTTCCAGGATCCTTTCGTCGATTTTCACCTTACCGAGATCATCACCCTGCTGGGGCCAACGGATCGTGATCTGACGTTCGTCTGCCATCGGCCGGAAGCGCGAGAGGGTCCGCGTGACGACACGCTCAAGGGGCGCCTCAACCAGGACAAGTTGCAGCGAGCCTCGCTGTACCTTCGCGATGTCAAGTATATTATCAAGAGTTTTAAGGAAGCGTTCAGCGCACTGAGCTATTTCCTCAAGAGTTTCCTCAGGCGGTTTGTTTCCTGCGCGCGCCAAATGCGCAAGCCGCTGAATCGGGCTCCGCAAAACCGCTGAGAGCCTGGACAGGAACGAGAATTCATCCCTTGCGGATCGAGTGCGCAGCAGGGATTCGGCTTCTTCTTTTTCCTTTTGGGCCAGCTTTTCCGCAAGCTCCTCTTTCTCTTTGCTCGCGTGCTCGAGCCGCTCTTTGAGATCCTCAAGTTCGGCCTTGAGATTCTCAAGTTCTTTACGGTGGTCCTGCGCCTCCTGCTTGAGCTTCTCGGCCTCACTTTGCCACTTCCGGGCTTCCTCTTTGAGAGCTTGATCGCAGGCGGCTTTTTCTGAGAGAGCCGCCTCGAGTTCTTCGACTTTGGTTTTGAGGGCTTCGGCCAGGCGGATCTTCTCGGCAGTTTCAGGATCCGGTTGCTTCTGGGAGGACTTGAACCGGTTTGCTTCTTTGAGCTCAGCTATTTTGCGGGAAAATTCTTCGGCTTGAACCCGCCAGGAGTCACGCAGCTTGCACCAGGCCTTGTATCTTTGCTGCCACTTGCGCTCTTCCTGGGTCCATTTCTTTTCCTTTTCTTTCCAAACAGCCGAAAGCGCCTCAAAGGATTTGCGTTCCTGGTCTATCAGTTCCTTGATTTCAGCAAAGCGTTCACTGCGCAGGGCGCTGCGCCTTGCCTCGGTCCACCAGCCCACAAAAGCGTAAGCTGCAAGACCGGCGCTCAATGCAAGCGAAAGGAGCAGCAAAACAGAAAGAGGATCCACCCGCGGGGCTCCGAAGGGAAAAACAACACAGCTTTGGGTCAGGTAACCGATCCCCAATCCTGCAAGAAGGCCGGCCACGACGAACCCTGCAACCAGCCCGAGGATCCGGAGAGCCAGATCGCGCGCGCCGCTAGGGTTTTCTTCTTCGATCGCTTTGTTTTTCCCGTTTGTCTCTTCCTGCCCGACCTTTTCCTGTTTCACTGTTTCTCGCTCCATAACGTTTCTTCCCGTAAGTTCCCGCAAGCCGCAGCCTCAAGGAGGCGGTTTCGTACTCCGGCCCGGTAAAAGGCGCCTTCGGAGAGCGGGGCGGGTGGTCCTCCCCCCGGCGGTCCTTTCCGCAAGAAGCATAGCATCCCAGCAGGAAAGGGCCTTTTAGAGCGGTCCGATAAAGACGGATCAGCAGCCGGTTCTCCTTGCGGCGGGAGATACCGGCGCGGTAGGCTTGCAGCTTCGGGCAGCAACTTCAGGAGGTGCGCCGCTGTGATGGTCCAAGAGAACCCAAAGGAGCTTCTTCCCATTGAGGAAGTCGCGGCAAAAGTAGGAATCCCTGAGGAAGGGCTTGAGAGATACGGCCCTTACAAGGCTAAAGTAACGTTTGAATTCTTGGAAAGGGCGGGCCCGCCCGCCGGGAAGGTCATACTTGTTTCGGCAACCACTCCCACGCCCGCCGGTGAAGGCAAGACAACGGTGTCAATCGGGCTTTCTCAGGCTTTCTGGCACCACGGGCAGCCCAGTTGCGTTGTTATCCGCGAGCCGAGTCTGGGCCCGTGTTTCGGCATGAAGGGCGGTGGAACTGGCGGAGGGCGGTCACAGGTTCTGCCTGCTGAGGAGATCAACCTTCACTTTACCGGTGATTTTCATGCGGTGACCGCGGCCCACAACCTGCTTGCGGCAATGGTAGACAACCACATGTTCCACCGCAACAAGCTGGGGATCGACCCCAGGCGGGTGCTCTGGCGGCGCGTTACCGATATGAACGACCGCTCCCTGCGCAATATCGTCATCGGGCTGGGGGGAACCCTTCACGGAGTGCCGCGCGAGACGGGTTTCGATATAACCGCAGCAAGCGAGGTGATGGCGATTTTGTGCCTGGCCAGATCTTTTTCGGACTTAAAGCAGCGGCTCGGAAGGATTCTTGTCGCCTTCAAGCAAGACGGGTCGCCTGTTTTCGCTGCGGATCTCAAGGCTCAGGGAGCTATGGCGGCGCTCCTGCGGGATGCACTCAAGCCGAATCTGGTACAGACAAGCGAGGGCACCCCGGCGTTTGTACACGGCGGGCCTTTTGCCAACATAGCCCATGGCACAAGCTCGATGGTTGCCCTGCAGGCCGCGCGCACCGTGGCACCCTGGGTTGTAACCGAAGCGGGATTCGGCTTCGATTTGGGCGCCGAGAAATTTTTTGACATTCTTTGCCAGCAGGTGGACTTTGCACCTCACGCGGTTGTGCTGGTTACAACCGTAAGGGCGCTCAAGTACCACGGGGGTGTTGACCTGGCCGACCTCAAGCAACCCGATCCTGCAGCTGTTGAGCGCGGCCTGCCCAATTTGGCCAAGCACCTTGAAAACATAGTCAGGTTCCGAGTACCGGCTGTTGTGGCGGTAAACAGGTTCGATCAGGACAGCCCTGAGGAGATCCAGGTGATCAAAGACTACCTGACCGCGCAGCGATGGCCTTTTGCTGTCCTGGAGGTTTACCAGCAGGGGGGGCGCGGCGCGCTTGAGCTTGCTGAGATAGTGCGATCGGTTGCTGAGCGAAGCGACGGCACTTTCCGGCCCCTGTACCGGTGGGAAGAGCCTGTCATGGAGAAGATCAGACGCGTTGCGCGCGCAATGTATGGGGCCAATGCGATAACGCTCACCAAGAGGGCGAAGCATGATCTTGCTGCAATCGAGAAACACGGTTTTGCGGCTCTTCCTGTGTGTATCGCAAAGACTCAGAAGTCGCTTTCGGACGATCCCGTGCTTCTCGGCCGGCCCAAGGATTTCATTGTAACGGTGCGCCAGATCGCTGTTGCTTCCGGCGCGGGCTTTCTGATTCCCATAACCGGCGACATTCTCCGCATGCCGGGGCTTCCGGCTCAGCCTGTCGCCGAGCGGGTCGATGTCGACGACCGCGGCCGAATAACCGGCCTTTGTTAGTCGTCGTGGGGCCGAACACGGTCGGTTGCCAGCCGAGAAAACCTTTGAGCTGCGGAATGCTTGCTCCCCAAAAGGACATGACAAGTCTGGCTCCTAAGGGTGTTTCGAGCAATTTTCAGCGCCTGAGAGCCGCAGAGGTATAGACGGGATAGCTCTTCTCGCGTCTTCCCCCCTCACGCACTT